>JBJTJJ010000484.1:0-2614 GCA_046095445.1 Sediminibacterium sp. | reverse complement strand
GTTCTTGATGGCTTTACCTGTATAGCCCTTCCATTTACCTCCATGCACCTTTTCACAGCAGGACTTCATTTGTTGTAAGACCCTTTTGACATCCGGCATCACATCATTGCCATTCACCTTCATTGGTTGATCGGAAAAATTACGGAGTGCAGCATGCAGGACAGATCTGTTTTCTGTTTCGTTGATTGCTTCTCCCTGAAACATTTGCTGGATAGCACTACCTAATTCAGTTTCTTGCGCCAGTTGAAGCAACAGTTGCAAGGTTTTGGGGTTGATGATGTTTTTAGAATAATCGAATAGCCAGTCATTCCAGCGAATAGAAAAACGTTGGAAGCGGTCAGCATCGGCCAAAAAAAGGTCTCGGAGGTGCAGACGATTCATTTCTTCTTCTGCGTGCTTTTTCAGCAGAAACCAGGCCTGTGTGCTGGTCGGATTGATTCTCGGTAACATGTGCTTCAATTTTACCTGTAAAAGGGAGACAGTTAAAGTCGCCCAATTACATCGATGGTTCTTTCGACATCCAGTTCATGGATATCCAGGTGTACCACCATTCGGATCATCCGGGGGGAGATGGCGATGGCGAGGATATCATTTTCTTTCAGTTTCACTGCCAACTGGGGTGCAGTATAGGTATTGCTCACTTCAAAAATGATAATATTGGTTTCTACAGGATATATGGATCCAATGAATGATTTTTTTTCCCAAGCCGCAGCAATTAATTGGGCATGATGATGATCAATTGCCAATCGGGCTATGTGGTTTTCCAGCGCATAAATTCCGGCAGCAGCAATGAACCCTGCCTGGCGCATGCCACCTCCAAAAACCTTTCGAATGCGGCGGGCTTGCTGGATAAAAGGAGTGTCCCCCACTAAAACACTTCCTACCGGCGCTCCCAATCCTTTACTCAAACAAATGGAGATGCTGTCAAACAATTCTCCATACCGCAAGGGGGATTCTGATTTGGCTACCAGTGCATTAAAAAGACGAGCCCCATCTAAATGTAATTGAAGATTTTTTTGTGTACAAACTTCTCGAATGCGTTGAATTTCGTTGATATCATAGCAACTACCACCACCTCTGTTGGCTGTATTTTCTAAACTCACTAAACTAGTGATGGCTTTGTGCACATCCATTGGATTGATGGATTCGGACACCTGGTCAGCAGTAATCCTGCCTTTGTCACCATTGATCAAACGAACAGATACCCCTGAGTTAAAAGCTATACCACCCCCCTCATATTGATAAATATGAGAGAGGAAGTCGCAGATTACCTCATCTCCGGGTTGAGTATGGCATTTAATCGCGATTTGATTGGTCATGGTCCCACTCGGACAAAAAAGTGCGGCAGGTTTGCCAAATAAGGCAGCGCTCATTTTCTCCAAACGATTCACTGTTGGGTCTTCTCCAAAGACATCATCCCCCACAACTGCCTGATTCATAGCTTCCAGCATACCTGGGGTAGGGCGGGTAACGGTATCGGAACGATAATCTATCATGATTAGAACGAAGATACTCGCAAACCCCGGTTTGAAGGGGTCGGGAGAGGCATTTTTTTATATGAGGCCCGGAATCAGGTATTTTCCTACCATTTATATCCGTTTTTTCCACATTATCAATGGTTTTTGGGCTATATTCCGTAACTTTGCAGGCTAAATTGCAGGCATATTAGGGCTTAGAAAAATCATCCCTGCAATTTTGTAACCTTTTCATCCGTTTTTTGTCTATATAGTAACACTTACCCATGAGGCAGCTAAAAATTGCAACCCAGATTACGAATCGCGATTCCCAGGCAGTTGAGAAATACCTGCAGGAAATCTCGAAAATCCCCATGATTACCCCGGAAGAGGAAACTACCCTCGCCCAGCGTATTAAAATGGGTGATCAGCACGCACTGGATAAACTAGTTCAGGCCAACCTGCGTTTCGTGGTTTCCGTTGCTAAACAATACCAACACCAGGGTCTTTCCCTGAGTGACCTGATCAACGAAGGAAACCTGGGTCTGATCAAGGCCGCCCAGCGTTTCGATGAAACAAAAGGATTTAAATTCATTTCTTATGCCGTGTGGTGGATTCGCCAATCCATATTACAGGCTTTGGCAGAACAAGGTCGTCTAGTTCGTCTGCCTCAAAATAAGATTGGTACTTACAATAAAGCCAATAAGGCATACATGGCTTTCGAGCAGGAACATGAGCGTGAGCCGTCAACAGAAGAACTGGCTGAGATCCTGGAAATGAGTGAGACAGAAATCAATAACATATTCCAGAGCAATACCCGTCATACCTCCCTCGACGCACCTGTGCATGAAGCAGAAGATGTAGCTATGGGCGACTTGCTGGAAGGAAGTGATGATACCGATGAAGATGTGATGAAAGATTCTCTGAGAGAGGAAATTCGTCGGGTACTTAAATCTTTGAGTCCACGGGAAGCTGAGATCGTAAATGCTTATTTCGGTTTGGATGGTGAAAATGGTGTAACGATTGAGCAAATTGGAATGAAGTATGATCTGACCAAAGAAAGAATCCGCCAGATCAAAGAGCGCGCCATCAAACGCTTGCAGAAAGCCCGCTACAGCAATTCGCTGAAAGCTTATCTGGGGTAACAACAATAACATATC
>JBJTJJ010000483.1:0-2271 GCA_046095445.1 Sediminibacterium sp. | reverse complement strand
ATACCTATTGATTACTGAATTAATTTTTATAAATCTCGCTTTTTGGAAAACAGTCAATGCTAAACATTTTTCCCCTGTCTATTTTGTTAGCATATTTGTTTCGATTCCCTATCTTTATAGAGTACCAGCGAACTCTCATATTCCGATTGCACTGAACATGGAAGCTACCCCTCAACCGCTTATATCGGTAGTCATGGCGACTTATAACGGAGAGAAATATCTCTCCCGTCAGCTGGATAGTCTGTTGGCACAGACATATCCCAACGTGGAAATTGTTATCTGTGATGACGCCAGCACTGATGGCACCTCCCTATTGCTGGCTTCCTATGGTGCCATTCACAGCAATATTCGTATCTATCACAACAAAAAAAACCTGGGTTATATCGGCAATTTCGAAAGAGCCATCACCTTATCTTCCGGAGCACTGGTTGCCCTGTGTGACCAGGATGACTACTGGCATCCGGAAAAACTTTCGGTACAATATGAGGCGCTGGGCGAAGTGGCACTTGTTTATTGTGATTCCCGAATATGTGATGACCAATTAGAACCAATTGGTTTTACAGTTTCTACCATCAGCAATTGTCAAAATTATACCAGCTGTCTGCAGCAAGCAGTCTTCTGTCGTATCTATGGTAATACCATGCTCTTCAAAAAAAGTATGTTACAAGGTGCACTTCCTTTCCCTACTGTTTTACCACATGATTGGTGGATTTCATTCCTGGCTGCTCATAGAGGTGGTATTGTTTATTGTAATCAGATTTTAGTGGAGTACCGGCAACATGCCGATAACCTGATTGGAGCTGCCACCGGCAGCAGCCGTCAGATTAGCCAAGAGGAAAAAGCTGCAGCTAATGAAAAAGAAGTGAATGATATAAGAGAGCGAATGGCCTTATTCTATTCTACTTGCCCCGAAGAACTTGCTTTCGAGAAAAAGGCATTGGAACAGCTCAATCGGTCTTACAGTAACTTTTCGCTTTCCGCCAATTTTCTACGCCTTTACTGTTTTTTGAGATATAGGAAATGGCTATTGGCAGTGAAGCGCCGTTCGTCTATTCGAAAATTGCTGTTTTGCCTGAAGATGTTCGTAAAAATTAAATAGGGTCTCCTGCTACCCGATGATACACTTCTAAGTATTTCCTCGCAGCGGTTGTCCAGCTAAAAGACATCGCATGCGCCTTAATACTATCAGCTGGCGTATTAACTGCATAGTGCTGAAGTCCTTGCTCCAACGCTTGTTGCATTTCCCCGGCATCAAAAGATGAAAAATAATACGCAGAACTTCCACCAATTTCCGGCAAGGAGGTATGGGAAGACAAAAAAACCGGTTTCCCAAAATACATGGCCTCTAGAACCGGCATGCCAAAACCTTCCGCCAAAGAAGGAAAAACGAACGCCTTACATCGACTATAATACCATTGTTTTTCTTCTTCACTAATTGCACCCGTAAATATCACCCGGTCAGCAACCCCGAAGCGCTTTGCTTCCGTTTTAATTGCCTCCTGATAACTTTCATCCTGAATTATCCCTGCTATGATCAATAAGTCATCATTTTTTTCCAATAAAGCAGGAAGCACATGAAAGTTTTTTTTAGCTGCCACCGTTCCAATCGAAAAAAGAAAAGGCCGATCAGGCACAGTGATTGGTTCCCGGGGAGGAACAGTAGAATAATTACACCCATTGTAAATCACCGATGATGGAATAGAGCCAATGTTCACATGCTCACTTAGCTCTTGCAACACAAATGCAGATATGGTCACAATGTGCTGAGCCCTGCTCACCTTCGATTGTAATCTACCCAATGCTCTTTTTACACTTGAACTACTTTTCCCCGGCTGATGTAAAAAATTGAGATCGTGAACTGTGAGAACTGTTGGAATGATTCTATGCCGCGGATAATAATCACTATCCTGTTGCAGAGCATGCCAGACATTAATTGGGCCAACAGCTGGCAAAAACCATTTATGAATTATTTGTTGGGGCAGATAATTTACTTCCTTCCCAAAACATCCCACCAGCTTACCCGGAAGATAAAATGTCAATTCTTCCTTGTCAGTTCGGTTCGCTACCAGGGCCGCTCCCAGCTCTTTGCAAAAATGATAGAGCCCAGTATGCGGATACTTCATCCGCTCAGCATCCAGCCAAATATGCAGCCGGGAATCAGACATCAGGATTGAAATTGTTGAGAGAGAAATTGAAAAAGATTAAAGCCCGGTCTTGCCATTTGTTCTGCAATATCTTCTACGAGCTTTTGCTTGCTGACATCACGCATCC
>JBJTJJ010000482.1:0-2233 GCA_046095445.1 Sediminibacterium sp. | reverse complement strand
TTTCACGTTCTGCTTCCGGCAGCTCAATAATATTCAGGTAGGTGTCGTTTCCAAAAATGGGCCAGTTAAGCATGTACTTCTTATTGGGTAGCTTCCCATAGTCCAACATTTTTTTGGCATCCACATTAGGGGCCTTTCTCGTTTTATCGAAATAATAATTAGTACAACTTCCATCAAACTCTGTTGGGTCATAACCGGCCGGACGCGTAATGGTGCAGTCCGCTTTTGCGCCATAATCTTTCAAAATACCTACCCATGTCAGGTCCTGAATGATGTCATTGGTGGCTGGCACAGGTATATTTTCTCCGGTGGAACTATTGGCTTCCATACCTATGTTGTAAGGAACTTTTGCCATGGCGAGGAAATCACCGAGTTCTGTTGCATCAATGACTTGTTGCGCAAGAATATAAGTGAGTTGGTTATTATATAAGTTACGAACTATGGCCCCTTGCACTTGTTGTCCATTGAGTATCGCACCATGGGGTTGATGACGATAAAGAATGGATAATGATGGCAATTGTTGGGCCATGTTTTTGAAAATACTGTCACCGATATGAGGTTCGAATAAGGTATTGCTTACCCAGCCGGTAGAGACCTGTTTTTCTCCCCCATATTTTTTATACAGGGCATTCCTGAATTCAGCCCAGATGCCGGAGGGTAAATGATGATTACCATCTACTGCACTAACGCCCGCTGCGGTTAGCATTCCGCCCAACCAGGTAGTGGCTTCCGTCAGGATAACCTTCCTACCCATTCTTGCAGCTTGAATGGCAGCGGCTGTTCCTCCGGTACCACCGCCCAGAACAAGTATTTCAGTGCGCAGGGTATCCTGTGCCGGTGCGATTTGCACAAGCAAGGCTAACAGAGCGGTGATATAAAAGTGTTTTCTCTGCAAAGCTTTTATTGATTTTCCAATGAGGAAAGTGTAGTAGCCACCTGGTAAAGTGAACGTGGAATATGAAAGCATCCTTTCCATTTTCCTCCTTTTAGCGGGAGTAAAACCTTCCCTTCCCGATTCAGATAGCCAAACCATTCCCCATATTCTTTGTCCCTGAAATGATCCCAGGTATATTGATGTAATTTTTTGAACCAGGGTATGCACCTGCTATCTCCGGTGTATGCATACGCTTTTGCTACTGCTACCAGTGCCTCAACATGCACCCACCAAAGTTTTTGGTCCCATTCCAGTTGTTGCACAGGATGTCCTTTTACATCCAGGAAATAAAAAATCCCGCCATGTTCTTTGTCCCAACCCAATTCCAGCGTATCGAACATAATGTCTACCGCCTTATTGATGAGGGACTGATCGTTTCTTCTCTTACCTAAGTCCATGATGAACCACATGGCTTCAATAGCGTGGCCGGGATTCAAAACCCTGCCTTCAAAGCTATCGGAGAAACTGCCATCCGGCTGTACATTTTCCAGCACTACCCCTAAGTCCGGGTGAAAGAATACATCCATCACTTCGTGGATGATTTCTGGCACAAACTGGTCAACACGGGCCGATCCGAGTATGTGCTCCAGTTCGAGAGAGAGATTGCAAAGGATCATGGGGAGACTAAAGTTCTTCAGCGGGCGTGTGCCTGGAAAAGCTTTGTTGTAATTGCCTTTGGTGTTATTCCTGCGGCGCAGAATATTGTCAAAAGTAGATAAGGCGATGTCTTTGTACGTATCACTGGGCTGAACTTTGTCCAGTGCTGCAAATGCCATAGTAGCAAAGCAGTCGCTGAAAATATTGTAGGGTTGCACCAGAGGACGGCCATCTGCAGTCAGTGAAAAATACCAGTTGCCTTGTGTATCTCGACCATGCTGCTGCATGAAGCGGGCACCGTGCAATGCCATGTCGAGCCATTCCTGGCGGGGTGACAGGTTTTGATACATATAACTAAAGCACCATACCTGTCTGCCTTGCAGCCACATGAATTTATCTGTATCGTACACATTGCCTGTTCTGTCGAGACAGGTAAAAAATCCGCCGTTTTTTTCGTCTTTGCTGTGTGAGAGCCAGAAGGGAAGGATGTTGCCGGTTAGCTCCTGCCGGTATATTTCCGCAAATGATTTCAGGGATGCGGCGGGGGCTGCAATCAGTTCATTGGTTTGCATGCAATCAGTTATGGTGGGTAGTCAGGAAAATCTTGTTGGCAATATCTTAAATATTTTACAAATTACAACCAACTTAATAAAATATTTTATTTAGTTGGGTCCCGGGGCCATAAAATCATAACAAGTGGAT
>JBJTJJ010000481.1:0-1891 GCA_046095445.1 Sediminibacterium sp. | reverse complement strand
TAACTAAAGCACCATACCTGTCTGCCTTGCAGCCACATGAATTTATCTGTATCGTACACATTGCCTGTTCTGTCGAGACAGGTAAAAAATCCGCCGTTTTTTTCGTCTTTGCTGTGTGAGAGCCAAAATGGAAGGATGTTGCCGGTAAGTTCCTGCCGGTATATTTCCGCAAATGATTTCAAGGATGCGGCAGGAGCTGCAATCAGTTCATTGGTATGCATGCAATCAGTTATGGTTGGTATTGGGATAAACCTTTGGCAATATCTTAAATATTTTACAAATTACAACCAACTTAATAAAATATTTTATTTAGTTGGGTCCCGGGGCCATAAAATCATAACAAGTGGATTGGTCGAACTATGAATATTCGTATTTTCAACCGGTATGAAAAGGCAGGTAATATTATCACAGGTTTTCAGGGAAGAAAGTTCCTCGGGGGTAGCTTTAAAAAATAAGACCCTTAAAAAGCTGATATTCAATTTTTTAGATAAAACAGACCGAAGTTCTATCACAGAATTAAGTAAGGAATTGAATATCAGTGTTCCCAAGACAACCAGTCTGGTTAATGAGTTGATGGCAGAGAACCTCATTAGTGATTATGGGAAGATTGATTCTACCGGGGGAAGAAAGGCCAGTATGTACGGACTGGTACCGGATGCTTGTTTTTTTCTCGGGGTCGATGTGAAGAAGTACTATGTGAATATCGGACTAATGAATTTTAAAAAGCACCTGGTTACTCAAAAGAATCGCATTCCATTTCGGTTGGAAAATACGCCCGGATCTTTGTCACAGTTGATCAATTTGATTCAGGGATTCATCAAAGAAGCACCGGTGAAGAAGGAAAAGATTTTGAGTATGGGGATCAACCTATCGGGGCGCATCAACCATACCATTGGTTACAGTTATAGTTTTTTTCATTTTCAGGAAGAGCCTTTGTCAAGTTACATAGAAGGAAAGACCGGTATAAAAACATATTTGGAAAATGACTCCAGGGCTATGGCTTATGGAGAGTTCATGTGTGGTGAAGTAACCAATGAAAAGAATGTATTGTTTGTGAATATGGATTATGGTATTGGTTTGGGGGTATTGATTGATGGGAAAATTTATTATGGGAAGTCGGGGTTCAGTGGTGAGTTGGGACATATACCATTCTTCGACAATGAAATTATCTGTCATTGCGGGAAGAAAGGGTGTTTAGAGACGGAAGCATCCGGAACCGCTCTGATTCGCAGGTTCAAAGAAAGATTGGAGCAGGGGTCAAGTTCTTCCGTGACGAAAAAAGTCAAGCACCTGAAAGATGTTACTTTGACTGATATTATTCAAGCGGCCCGTTCAGAAGATATGTTGTGTATTGAGTTGCTGGCAGAGATTGGAGAAAAGTTAGGAAAAGGGTTAGCAGCATTGATCAATGTATTCAATCCGGAATTGATCATATTGGGGGGCACGCTTTCAGAGACCGGAGATTATTTAAGACTTCCCACACGCAGTGCCATCAACAAATATTCTTTGAGTCTGGTGAATACAGATACGCAATTTAAATTATCGGAACTAGGAGAGAAGACGGGTATCTGGGGAGCTTGTTTACTGGCTAGGAATAAGGTATTGACGGTGTTATAGCTGTGATGTAACCGAAGAAGTTGGCTTTCGGGGTCCGTTAGAATTTTTTGAAGAATCTCCATTGGCGATTGGCATCGGGTTGAGCAGAACCTGCGAAAAAGCTCCAGTTGACGGTAGAAAAAGTAGATGCACGGTAGCTCCATTGCCAACCGAGGGAAGGAAGTCTATTTCCATTTATCGGACTGATACGCTGCCAGCCGGTGAGCAGATACCAGTTCATTGATAATTTTTTTCCTGCAGGATGACTTAGCCGCAGACCGGTTATGTAATAAGG
>JBJTJJ010000480.1:0-5402 GCA_046095445.1 Sediminibacterium sp. | reverse complement strand
TGCAGGAACAGTAAATGATAGCTGGAACTGGTCTGCCAACAGACAGTTATATGCGCAAGAAGAATTGATTCAAGTAGCCTTTGATCACCGCGCCAGCGGGCATTTTGGTAAAGCAGGAGTTAATTACATGCACCGCAATTTGGGCTACTGGGAAATGCAAGATTACATGCAAATGGCTCGCTGGTTCATACAAAACGGGCAAGCTGATTCTACCCGCATTTGTATCACCGGCTTCAGCTACGGAGGCTATATGAGTTGTTATGCACTTACCTATGGTGCTGATGTATTTACGCATGCTATGGCAGGTGGATCGGTAGTAGATTGGAAATTGTATGATTCACACTATACGGAGAAGTTCATGGATACGCCACAGGAAAATCCGGAGGGATATAAGTCATCTAATGTATTGACGCATGTTGACAAATACAAAGGAGTTTTACAAATTGTACATGGTACTATGGATGACAATGTTCACATGCAAAATAGTTTACAACTCATCAGTGCATTGCAGGATAAAGGCAAACAGTTTGAGTTCATGCTATATCCTGGTGGTCGACATGGATGGGGAGGTGAAAAGGGGATACATTTCAATAACCTCAAGACCAGATTCATCTATCAACACTTATTGAAAAAAGAAATTCCTGCCGGACTGGTTAAATAATGTGTTCTATCAACGTATGATAGTGACTGATCCTGTAATGGTCTTTCTTCCGTTCCTCGGGTTGATAATGTAATAATAGGTGCCAATTGGTAATGGACTTCCATTGAAGAATCCATCCCATTCCGTGGTATAGCCGGTTGATTCAAAGACCTTTTGTCCATAGCGATTGAATACTTCAATGGTGGCACCCGGATAGCTTTCCAGGTATTGGATGCGCCAGGTATCATTGATGCCGTCTCCGTTAGGCGAGAAAGCATTAGGTACCAATGGGGACTTAAGCACTTTGATAAAGACAGTATCACTCACGGCACAATCTCCAATGCCTGTTACAGTAAGGCGATAAGTAATATCATCGGGTGGAGTAGCGCTGGGTTGACCAATGTCGGCACTATCCAGGTAGGTGGCGGGAGTCCAGTTAAAGCGAAGTTGTGAACCAAAATAGAATGGTTTTATTTTAATGGTGCCCCCCTCCAACACCCGAAGGTTGTTGGTCATCTGCAATACAGGGTAGGGATGAACTACCAGTTGTTGCGAATTCGTATCGCTTACACATCCTTTATCATCATAAATAAATAAACGAATGGTAAAAGTACCAGAGTCGTTGAATTGCTTGGTAGGATTTCTAACGAATGAGCTATCATTACTACCCATATACCAACGCCACTTGGTAACCGCCCCTGAGGTGCTGCTACTTTGATCGGTGAATTGAATTGAACCTTCACGACATACTTCAGGAGCCGAAAGAGCAAACCTCGCTCTGGGCTGAGGATAAACAGTGTTCATTAATCTGGTCAGTGAATCGATACAGCCATCCTTGGTTGTTATGATCAGTTGAACAGGATATGGTCCTACAGCAGTGTACCGATGTGATGGATTTTTTAAAGCAGAAGGAGTTGGGTCATTGGGGTTATTGAAATTCCAGCGATAGCTGAATAAGACTTCACTATTATCAGTAATGCTCGACTGATCAGTGAATACACCATTGCCATCAGGCAGGCAGATGATGGGCATATTGAAGGCAACTTTGGGAAGTGGGTTTACACGAACAGACTGCTGTCTAACTGTACTCACGCATCCGCTGTCTGTAACAACCTGAAGAGTGGCTACATAATTTCCTTTACTTGCATATACGTGGTTAAAGCTACCTGCTGTAGTAAATGTTTGTATTTTTCCATCACCCATATTCCAGTTGCGTTGTACAATTTTCCCTACGCGGGGTAATGAACTATCCGTGAATACGAGAATATTTTTTTCACAGGAAGGATTCCCAATACCCCATTGTGCTAGTGGTGATGGATGTATGGTAATGGACTGAATAATAGAATCACGACATCCTTTGTCGGAAACATGCAAATATTTAATGTTGAATTTGCCGGGTCCTGACACTGCCGGATTAAATAGTCCATTCACGCCATCTACAATGCCTGTTCCTGAATAAACAGGAGTGCCCGGAATGCCGGGGAAGGTACTTGCTGCCGGACTAATGGCCTGAATGGCTGCATCGTTGCAGATACTTTTGGGAGGAGTGAAAGTCACTTTCGGACTTCTATTCAGGGTTATAGTTTGTGTAAATGCATTTTGGCAGGTGGCGGCATTGCCCGAATAAGCGGTGAGTCGAACTATGTAATTTTTGCTGGCAGGTGTTTGGAAATTACTATATAGTATGGGGTAAGCCTTTTGGGAAGCGGGATTATCATCATTGGTAGTAGGTCCTGTCGGGTTAGTAGATTCCCATTGTATTTGGAGTTTGGTGACATTTCCAAAATCAACAGTGGAGGTATTGATGATTCGCACTGAGTCATTGCTACAGAGTCCGGCATCATTTACTACCAGGAATGAGGCCTTTGGGGTAGAGCCATTTACCGTTAATTCACTGGAGATGGAGTCCTTACAGCCATTGTTGCTGGTGACCACTTGGGTAGTCATATAAAAGTCTGACTTGTTAACCAATAACCTGGGGTTCTTTACTTGGCTATTGATAAATGTTGGTTGTGCATTGAAGAGTTTACCCTTGTCAATGCGCCATTGCCATTGCAATGATGCGGCACTTCCATCAGCAATCTTACTGGTATCCAATAAATCTGCTGCTCCGTCGGAAACACATATTTCGGGAAGAATAAAACCGGGTTTAGGTAAGGGGTAGATAGATTGGACTCTCTTTAATGTATCGCTCTTACAACCCTTGCTGCTGGTTACCTGAAGTTCTATGTTAAATGTACCCCAGGTGGAATAGGTTTTTTCAAAAGTGGCAGGGGAGGAAGTATCTTTCGTTTCTCCATCACCAAAATTCCATTTCCAATTGGTGAGTGTTCCGGCATTGGCAACGGATTGATTCACGAATGATAAAGCTCTGGTTTCACAGAACGGTGTTAGCAGTGTGAAATTGGCTGTTGGTAGTGGGTTCACTGTTACCGGAACTGTTACTGTATCGCTGTAACAACCTTTATCAGTTATGGTGAATAGCTGAATGTTGTAGGTACCTGTGGCAGAATATAAGATTACCGGATTGGTCAATGTGTCTGTCTTGATGTTACCAAAATTCCAGCGCCATTTTGATATGGTACTTCCTTTCCCATCCGATTGGTCAATGAAAAAAGTACTATCGCGCAAGCAGTTTTCTGTAAGCACCTGAAAACCTGCTTTGGCTTGAGGATAGATGGATGCAATTGACTTGCGTGCACTGTCAGTGCAACCAAAGGGAGAAGTAACGGTTAATGAAATGGAGAAGGGACCGGTACTTGTATAAAAATAAACTGGGTTTTTTACGGAGTCAATACCAATTCCATCTCCAAAATCCCAGCGATATTTAAAATTTCCGGAGCCGTCTGCAATGGTTGTGGAATCAAAGAAGGTTGCTTTTCCTTCCGGCAAACAAACGATAGGCAGGTTAAAATTTGGAACCGGAATGGGTCGAATGACAATCGTTGAGGAGAAGGGTATGCTTTTACAACCCAAGCTATTTTCTACTTCCAACTGAACATTGTAAGTGCCCGTTGCAGTAAATGGTTTGGTTCTCGCTGCATTACTGGTTTGCACTTCCGAGGTCCCGTCCCCGAAATTCCAGAACCATTTGGTGATGGATCCGGAACTAATGGTGGATGCGTCTGTGAACTTGAGGGTTTTATTCAGGCAGGTTGAATCGGTCATTACGAATCTTGCCTGAGGTGTTCCGGTGATCAGGAGTGGAATTGTAGTGTCGCCTGCACAACCATAGTTGGTGATTGGTCTGTATCGGATGTTGAATGTTCCCTCCGTAGAAAAAGTGTGGAGTGGATTTTTTAAGGAATCGGTTGTTCCGTCACCCCAGGTCCATAGTCCGGTTATCACTTCACTGTTCCCCAGGTCGGATGAAGTATCCGAAAAAGCAATAGGTTGCCCCAAGCATACGGTAGCAGGGAATTGGAAATTGGCCTTTGGGGTTGGGTTGATGACAACTGGTATAATGTATTCTGCGTTGGAGCTACTGCATCCGTCTGGTGAAGGATTGGTTGCAAAAAGTCGAATGGTATCATTACCAGAAGCTGTATAAACAAAATCTTTTGGTGTTGGTCCGTTAGAGGGACTAAAGTAATACAATTGAATGCCGTTGACGATAGGTGTGCTATCTGGAACAGGGGTTACAGGTCCGATATTGGTATTTGGATTCAGTTTGGTACTGCCACCAAAGTCCCAGGAGAGGGAGGTGGGAATGTAGGAAAGCGGCACTGAAAAGTTAAACTTGTTACCGATGCAAGTGGCTGCGAAATCCAGTCGACCGAAGGGATTTTGAAAGATGGGGGCATAGAGGTCTTTGATATTGGTTCCGGCATTGTAGCCATAGCTTTCAGCACTTCCAAATCCATACGCGATAGCATTAAAGCCGCTGTCGGAATAAACTGTATGCGAGCCGCTGCTAACAGAAAAAATGGCGTAAGCGTATTCGGGGTCTTTTGGGTGGTCGACAAAGCTTGTTGTTCTTGCAGTTCCATCTAATCTGAAAGAAGGCACACCAGTTTTTTTAATGATTACATTGATAGCGTGCTGGGTAATGGCATTAAATGGGGTAGAGTTGAGTGTAATTTTATTGATGGTTTGTTCAACCGGACTCAGATATATCATTTCAGGATCCCCGGGGTTCGGGTTGCCATCCTGCCCTTGTGTTGTGCAGTATTGCGCAACTGTTATTGGTTTGTCGGCTTCTATCACATTAAAATTGGTTGTACCAGAATTGGCAACACCAATCCCATTGCCCGGAATGGTGAGTGGAGTTGTATTTTTTACTTCGTAGAAAAAATTTCTATGAATAAGATTACTAGGTATGACAGAGCCATTGAGCTTCACTTGTGTATTTGGATCGCTGACGCAGATTCGGTAGTAGTTGGTGTTAAGATTGATCTGACCGCTCACCAGGGTTCCGGTGGGGGTGGTAAGGTATTTTCTGCCCCATGCGCTGGATGGTGTGCATTGGGCAATGATATTGTCTGCGCTGCCGGTTTGGTTATTAGAAACTGTTGGGTTGGTAGTAGGAGCTCCGATACTCATTTTACCTGAGCCACAAAACACAGCAATTTTTTTACAGGCTCCACTGCTGCTGATTGTTCTGATGCGAGTACCTGTCAGATCGGAACCACGATTGCCTGTGGTTGTTCCCATGAGACTGTAGACTTGTCCTTTAGTAAGTGTTACCTGGAAAGGTGCGTTATTAGGTCGATTGCGGGTGGCATCTGCCGGTGTGATTTCAACAGTGGTTGTTCCGTCTTCC
>JBJTJJ010000479.1:0-2865 GCA_046095445.1 Sediminibacterium sp. | reverse complement strand
GTAGTACATAGGTGAATTATTCATATAGGTCAAAAGAGAGAACAAAATACCCCTCCCTTTAACCAACCCCATTTCAGACCAAAATCATGTCAACTCATTCTTATCGTTTTTTCTATAGCTATTCAACTATCAGTTCCCTTCAAATACAGTGGTGGTTACAACTTGTGTTATTAATGCTGGCAATTGCAGTTTTTGCAGCCATTTATCTCTATTATCAAACTTTGAAGGCAAAAAGGGAGTTGACAGTAGCTAAAGACATGCTTCGCGTTCAACTTGAGATCCAGGATCTCACTTTTTCTGCCATTAGTAAAGAAGTTCATGACAATGTAGGTCAGATGCTCAGTTTGGTGAAAGTGCAACTCAATCTCATTTCAGAGGGTGATGAGAAAAAAAATCATCTGTTGGAGGAAGCTAAAAACAATATCAGTTTGGCGCTGGAAGACCTGCGGGAGATTGCCAAAGGTCTCAGTAACCAGAAATTAGTTTCTATGGGACTGATTTCTTCTGTTCAGCATGAAGCTGCGCGACTAAATGAAACCAGTCAGGCCCAAATTAATGTGGTGGTAGTGGGGAATCCCCTTCCCATTACCGAAACCCAGCATCTGGTGATATTCAGGGCAGCACAGTATTTTTTAAACAGTCTGAGTCAGCAGGATGGTTCGGCAAAAGTGATGGTAAAAATTTGCTTCAATGATAATAACTGGCAGGTAATCATTTACCGACCCGGGGCTCAGAAAAACTGGCAGGCAGAATCTGAAAAAGAATTTCTCGATGAACATGCACTGGTGTTGCGCCGTTTATCAATAATTGGCGGTACCTTTACCATTAGCACAGAAGGCGAAACACAAATTATAATTAACGTTCCCTATGCCTGATAATCATCAGATTGCAGTAGTAGATGACCATACACTATTTAGAAAAGGTCTTATTGCTCTCATCAACGTTTTCCCGCAATATGAAGTGATGCTGGAAGCATCCAATGGGAAGGATTTCATCAACCAATTGGATCCGAACCATCTTCCGGAGATTGTTTTGATGGATATCTCCATGCCTGAGATGGATGGATATGCCACCTGTGAGTGGTTGAAAAATAACTATCCTGAAATAAAAGTTCTTGCATTGAGTACGATGGATGCCGAAACTGCTATCATCAAAATGATCAGAAGTGGAGCCAAAGGTTATATCGTAAAAGATGCTGACCTGACAGAATTGAAACTCGCTTTTTCTGAATTACTTACTGTTGGGTTCTTTTATAATGAATTAGTGTCTCGCAAAGTGATTCATTCCATCAATCGTATTGTTGATGAGAATGACCAAATCAATACCCTGCAAAAATTATCGGAAAACGAATTGACTTTTCTGCGTCTTTCCTGCAGTGAAAAAACTTATCAGGAAATAGCTGCCGAGATGTTCAAAAGCGAAAAGACCATCGACGGATACAGAGCCGAACTGTTCAAAAAGCTTAATGTGACCAGTCGTGTAGGGATGGTTATGTTTGCTATCAAGAATGGTATCGTTCAATTATAAGAAATTTCCGTGTCAGCCATGGTTGTAAGTTTCCATTCATACTTTTCTGCGCCCGCCTGTACCTATTTGCCGCATTCATTAAGAAATCAGTACAACTTTGTAATACGATAGGACTTGCCCCTACTAATCAAAAAAAACACAACTATGAAAAAGGTGCTTATTCTGGCAGGAATCCTGCTCGTTTCTTTTACCTCTGCTTTCTCACAGACTGCCGATGAGGTGATCGCGAAATATATTGATGCCATTGGCGGAAAAGCCAAGTGGGCTAGTTTCAACAGTATGCGCGTTGAGGGTCAGATTGAAGTTCAGGGTATCACTATTCCCTATACTTTAAGTGCCATCAATAACAAAGGTTATCGGATGGATGCCGAATTTCAGGGCATGAAATTAGTTGAAATCGTTTCGCCTACAGCTGGCTGGGCAATGAATGGATTTCAGGGGCAATCTGCTTTGCAGCCGATGTCGGAGGAAGATCTGAAAACAAAAGTTGATCAACTCGAATTGCAAGATCAATTGATAGATTACGACGCAAAAGGTCATACCGTTGAAATGTTGGGAAAAGACGAAGCTGACGGTAATGAATATTTTAAAGTAAAACTAACTACCAAGGCGGGAACTCAAAAAGTGCATTTCATCGATACAAAAACTTACTTGATTTATAAAACGGAAGTAACTGCAACAAGCAATGGTCAGGAAGCCAAGACTGAAGTTAAATTCTTAGATTATCAGACACTTGACAATGGCATCAAAATGTCTTTCAAGCAGGAAATGGGCCCAATGATGATGGTGTATAAAAAAATCACCATCAACCCGGCTATTGATGAGTCCTTGTTCAAAGGCAACTAATCAGTTAATTTATTTACCGGCTACCTTTTGGTAGCCGGTTTTTTTACATTCCACTTTCAATCATACGTATGAAAAGATTATTACTTTCAGCAATATGCTTGTTCCCGGCAATGATAGAAGCCGGAGCACAAACCAATATCAACTCCTCCTTCTTTCAGGTGATGTCTGCCCGCGCACTCGGTCCATCTACCATGAGTGGTCGCATCACATCCATAGAAGGTATCACCGTAGATAAACAAGTCAATCTCTATGCAGGGACCGCCGGCGGTGGCATCTGGAAAAGTCAAAATGGCGGCCAATCCTTTACCCCCATCTTCGACAAATATTGTCAGTCCATCGGCGCTCTTGCTATCGAGCCCGGCAATGGCAAAGTAGTGTATGCCGGCACAGGTGAAAGCAATATGCGTAATTCTGTATCGATTGGTGTTGGTTTATACAAGACAACTGACGGAGGTAGCAACTGGCAGAAACTCGGCCTCGACAGTACTGAAC
>JBJTJJ010000478.1:0-2527 GCA_046095445.1 Sediminibacterium sp. | reverse complement strand
GTATCCTATGTCATTTTAAATATCAATGGCATTTTGGTAGTAATTGCTATCCTGGGAACTTGTATTTACTTAATAAAGCAACGTTATCGCCCTGCAATATTTTATATCATTGCCTGGATATTCTTCCTATTTGCTTTTCTGATTTTGATTTTGAGAAATTTTGCCATACTTCCTTATAATAACTTTACCACCTATAGTCTTTATGTAGGTTCGAGTTTTGAGGTTGCCTTGCTGGCCATCGCCCTGGCAGATAAAATCAATAATCTTCGCAGAGAAAAGGAATTGTCACAGGCAGAAAGTTTGCGCACTTTACAGGAGAATGAAAAGCTCATCATCAATCAGAACGCTATGCTGGAGAAGAAAGTGTCTGAGCGTACTGACGAGTTATTGAAATCGAATGAAAGTCTTCATACTGCCATGGAAGAATTGAAAGATGCACAAATTCAGCTGGTAGATGCTGAAAAAATGGCTTCCCTGGGTCAGTTGACAGCTGGTATCGCACACGAGATCAACAATCCTATCAACTTCGTCAAATCTAACATTGGTCCTTTACGCATGGATATTGACGATCTGGTTAGTATCATCGATGCATACAAACCACTTCATGATATGGTACCTGAGGAAATGCCAGAAAAATTGAAGGAAGTAAAGAAATTAAAAGACAAAATTGACATTGAATACCTCAAGTCTGAAGTAGATAACCTGGTAAGCGGTATTAGAGACGGGGCTGAAAGAACAGTTGAGATTGTAAAAGGATTGAGAACATTCAGCCGCCTGGATGAAGGTGAAATCAAAACTGTCAATATCTATGAAGGTCTTGATTCAACCATTGTTCTGCTTAGGAATATGCTCAATGAAAACATTATCATTGAGAAAGATTACCATGCCGATGGTGTGATTGAGTGTTTCCCCGGCAAGTTGAACCAGGTATTCATGAATATCATCAGTAATGCCATCCATGCCATCAAACTGAAGAATGAACGACACGAAAAAAATTACATACGTATCTTCTCCCGAGATGTTGATGGTCAATTGGAATTGCATATCAAAGACTCCGGTGTGGGAATGAGCGAAGAAGTAAAAAGGAAGATTTTCGATCCTTTCTTTACTACCAAAGAAGTAGGCGAGGGAACAGGTCTAGGTCTATCCATTGTATATAAGATCATATTCATGCATTATGGAAAAATCGATGTAATCTCTTCACCCGGTAACGGTGCTGAATTCGTCATTACCTTGAATTATCAATTGCCCGCCGCCATCAATAAATAAACAGAATGTCCGCAAACGGCGATGCTCATACTATTCGGGTTCTTTATGTAGATGATGAACTGAATAACCTCCTATCATTTCAGGCCGCTTTTAGACGACATTTTGAAATTTTCATAGCCACCACGGCATCTGAAGGATTACAGATACTCGAACAAAATGAGGTGGAGGTTATCATCGCAGATCAGCGTATGCCCAAAATGACCGGGGTTGAATTTTTCAACATCGTTTTGGATAAGTATCCTGAGCCCATTCGTATTTTACTCACTGGTTATGCTGATATCAACGCCCTGGAAGATGCCATTAATAAAGGGGAGATCTGGCGTTACATTAAAAAACCTTGGGACCAAAACGAACTCCAAAATACCATTATCAATGCTTACGAAATCTTTGATACACGTCGCAGGTTGAAGTATAAAATGCTTGAACTGGAAAGGGTCAACGAAGAATTGAACCGTTTTGTCTACAGCACCTCACACGACCTGCGATCTCCATTGGCAAACATCATGGGAATACTCAATATGGCCAAGATTGATGTGAAACCAGATGCTGCACCGAAATACCTGAATATGATTGAGGGTTGTGTTCAGAAAATGGATTTATTCATCCATAAAATCATCGAATACTATAAGGGTATACGCCTCGAAAATGAAATTGAAGAAGTAGAATTTGCTGTTTTGTTTCGGGATAGTATTGAATTGAATCACATGGTGAATCCTCGCATTCAATTTGATACCAAAGTTCAGCAGGATATACATTTTTACACCGATGCTTTCAGATTATCTCTCATTATCAACAATCTGGTTTCTAATGCTGTAAAGTACCAGCGTCCCGGTGAGGAAAATCCGCTTGTTGAATTGGTAGCTGAAGTCAACAGTCGCGAGGCAGTGATTCATATTCGTGACAATGGGGTTGGTATAGTACCTGATCACTTGAATAAGATTTTTGAGATATTTTTCCGTAGTTCTGATTTTAAAAATGGATTAGGTATCGGCTTGTATATCGTAAAAGAGGCCTTAAATAGAATCCGGGGAAAAATTGAAGTTGCTTCAGAGCCAGGCAAAGGCACTCAATTCAAATTAACAATCCCCAATCAGCCGGCACCGATAGTTCCTGAAGATACCTCCAATCAATAATTATAGCGATAATAGATGGTAGCAGACTGCTGCTTGTCCTTACTGGTCATCTTTTCTGTAGTTTTTAGCCCCTTATCATCATATACATATTCCCAGGAAAGATAGTTGTTGCCATACCTTGGCAC
>JBJTJJ010000477.1:0-4323 GCA_046095445.1 Sediminibacterium sp. | reverse complement strand
ATAGAACCAACCATATTCCGAAATCTCCATATACCGCGTTGTATATTTCGCAATAGAAGGAACAGCAATCAGCGGATATGTAACGGTTGCGAAAATAAAAATCGTCAGCATCGAATAGCCGAACTCACGCAAATAATCTTTGTTCTCGGGAAAGCGAAGCTGTATCTTTTTATACAGCCACTTACGACGGAAAATAACATAAAACAAAACAAAGGCAAGTCCGGCAAAGAAATTGTACCGCCCACCAATCAACCACATCTGTTTAAAATAGAATTCCCAATTCATGGTGCAAAGATAGTTGGGATTAAAACGCCCGAACCGGACAAAAGGTTAATTTTTGCGCATAAATTTTTCAAGATTGGCTAGCGCCTGTCGGTGCACCCGGTTCTGCAAAAACCCCGACCACCCGAGAAGCCACCCCTTCAAACCCAGCGCCTGCCTGCACCACTTGTACATATCAAAAGAATCAGAATGTTCGGTAATTAATCCATCACGTAGACGAAGGTGTGCCTTAACATTGTTGATTACTTTTCTTCCGGACGCCGAAAAAGTATACCGGGCTTCCCACTCGCAGGTGGCATATTCTTCATCCAGCAACTCTATTTTTCCAATGCTGATTTGTAAATCCTTGCCACGGGAGCACAACATATCCCACATTTTTCTAACAGAATCTCCTTCCAGCCAAGGAAAAACGGGGTCGCTGAAAACGATGCTGTCGTCATAACATCGTCCCATTCCTGCGCTATCCCTTTGTTGAAAAGCAGCATAAAATTGACGAATGGTTGTTTCGTTGGGATGCATAAATTATTTTTAGTGTGCCTCCAGCCAATTTTTGCCTGCACCAATTGCTGCCTCTACCGGAACCGCGTTGGGTAAGACCAGCGCCTGTTTCATGCCTGATAGGATAAGAGGTTGGAGTTGATCAAGCTCTTCTTCCACTGCATCAAAGACCAATTCATCGTGCACCTGCAAAATCATCACCGATTTCATGCGGCGGTCTTTCATCTCTTTGTGTATGCCAATCATAGCCAACTTGATCATGTCGGCCGCCGTGCCCTGTATCGGAGAGTTAATAGCATTCCGTTCGGCAAAACCACGGACGGTGAAGTTGGCAGAGTTGATGTCTTTGAGCCAGCGTTTTCTGCCCAGCAAGGTTTCTACATATCCGTTCTTCTGTGCATATTGTACAACATCGTCCATGTAACGAGTGATACCCGAGAATTCCTTTTTATAATTGTCAATGATCTCTTTGGCCTCTGTTTTTGAAATACCCAGATTTTCTGCTAATCCAAAAGCGCCCTGTCCATAAATGATTCCAAAGTTGACGCTCTTGGCTTTGTAGCGCATTTCTTTTGTTACATCTTCTTCAGCAACACCAAAAACACGTGCTGCCGTCGCCGTATGAATGTCTTTTCCCAGCCGGAAGGCCTCACACATATTCGTATCACCGCTCATTGACGCAACAATGCGCAACTCTATCTGCGAGTAATCTGCGCTTACAAGTACCCGCCCCTCTTCGCGCGCAATAAATGCCTTTCTAATTTCACGCCCGCGATCGCTTCGAATCGGAATGTTCTGCAGATTGGGGTTATTGCTGCTAAGCCGGCCTGTTACTGCTACTGCCTGCGCATAAGAAGTGTGTACTCTTCCTGTTTTGCTATTGATCATTTCGGGCAGGGCATCCACATAGGTGCTCTTAAGTTTGGTTAACTCACGAAAGCTGAGGATATCAGCAACAATGGGATGTTGGGCTGCCAGCTTTTGTAAAACATCTTCACCCGTTGCATATTGTCCGGTCTTTGTTTTTTTTGCTTTAGGATCTACTTGTAGTTTTTCAAAGAGCACCTCACCCAATTGTTTGGGCGACGCGAGGTTGAATCGAACGCCCGCTTGTTGGTAAACGGATTCCTCACATTTTTTTGCCTCTTTTTCCAGCAAACGACTATAATCATTTAAAAATGGAACATCCACCCGCACCCCCTCAAACTCCATGTCAGTTAATACACGGACCAATGGATTTTCTACTTCCCTAAAAACGCGCTCTACTTCTTTGCTTCCCATTTCCGGTACAAACACCGATTTAAGCTGCAGCGTAATATCCGCATCTTCTACTGCGTATTCCTTGATTTTTTCTTTTTCTACATCGCGCATATTCCCCTGCCCCTTCCCCTTTTTACCTATTAGCTCTTCGATATGAACCGGCTCATATCCCAGATAGCGGGCGCTAAGGTAATCCATGCTCCTGCGCCCCTCGGGATCAATGAGGTAATGCGCCAGCATGGTATCAAATATTTTTCCGCGAGGTTCAATGCCCAACCATTTTAGAATGAGTAAATCATACTTAAGGTTGTGCCCAACCCAGGTAACGTCTGTTCTATCAAAAAGAGGACGAATTTGTTCCAACAATTGAGCCAGCTCTTTTTTGTCAGCCGGACAAGGAATATAAAACCCCTCTCCTTTTTTATAGGAAAAGCTCACGCCCACCGGCTCGGCTTCGTTGGCATCAAGGTCCGTTGTTTCTGTATCGAAGCAAATTTCGGGCACACCCATAAGCTCGTTTACCAACTCGCCGATAGCGTCGGCGGTTTCTACTAACGTATAGTGGTGACGAGTGTTGTGGATGTTCCTCTCTGCCAGCAGGCCCTGAACGGTTTCGGCAGGAGCTTCTTTTTTTGTTGCCGGCGCTTCTGTCGCCTCTCCAAACAGGTTGATCTGAACGGCTTTAGGGGCGGTCTGAAAAGCATTGAAGCTTTCTCCCAATATTCTTTTCCCCAAAGTTTTGAACTCTAACTCGGTGAACACCTCTGTCAACAACTCTTTGTTCCACTCTTTTAGACGATAGTCCTCCTCGTGAAAGCTCACGGGCACATTGGTTATTATGGTTGCCAGCTTTTTGCTCATGATGGCGTCTTCTTTCCCCTTGCGCACCTTTTCACCCAGCGCCCCCTTGATTTCATCCGCATGTGCCAGCACGTTTTCAAGCGTATCATATTCCTTCAACAACTTGGCAGCCGTTTTTTCTCCAATACCCGCAATGCCCGGAATATTATCCACCGCATCTCCCATCAGGCCCAACATATCAATAACTTGCTCAACACGCTTGATATCCCATTTCTCACAAATTTTTTCAGCAGTTAGTATTTCTTCTGCGCCACCGGCGGACGCGGGCTTATATATATATACATGTGGATGAATCAGCAGTTGTCCATAGTCTTTGTCCGAGGTTACCATATATACGCTGTATCCCAGATCAGCCGCCTGCCAGGCGACAGTACCAATTACGTCATCTGCTTCATATCCATCCAACTCTACTACAGGAATGTTTAAACCCTGGATGATTTTTTTTATATCCGGAATTGAATCCAACAGATCCTCGGGGGCCTCTTGCCTGTTGGATTTATAATCGGCAAAATCTGTGTGCCTTTCGGTTGGAGCATGAGTGTCGAAGCAAACGGCGAGGTGCGTCGGCTTTTCTTTGTTGATTAATTCAAACAACGTGTTGGTAAACCCGAACTGCGCATTGGTGTTTTTTCCCCGCGAGGTAATACGGGGTGCCCGAATCAGCGCATAATAAGCCCGGTACACGAGCGCCATTGCATCCAACAGGAACAACTTTTTTTCCATGGCTTAAAGGTATGAAAAGCGAGGGACTGTGCATTGGCCCATCGTATAAAATGCAGCAAGCCGCACGATGAAGCGCGGCTTGCCAGTTGATTCCGCCCAAGGCGGGAAAACGATTGCCAAAGATTACTTCAACGAGTATTTGTGTTTATATCTTTCGTACAGTTGTCTTTGCTTGTTGTCGAGACTTGTCATGCGCCCCTGAATAAGAATATGACTAACGGTGCTGCTTTTTGGGTCGAGCAAGTCGCCATCGCTTACCACGATATTGGCATCCTTGCCCACTTCCAGGCTTCCCGTTCTTTTATCAATCCCTAAAATTTTGGCAGCATTGAGTGTGATAGCGCTTAGCGCCTCTTCTTTAGACAGACCGAAAGTTGAGGCGATCCCTGCATTGTAAGAAAGGTTTCTATAGCGGGTGTTGGCGTCATCATCGTTGATGCAATATAAAACGCCCGCTTTTTGCAGTGCCGCAGGTGTTTTGAATGGCTGATCAATGTCATCATCTTCCAAAGCGGGAAGATTCATGCACTGATCGAGAATCACAGAAATGTTGTTGGCTTTCAGCAAGTCCGCCATTTGAAAGCTTTCGCTGCCGCCCACAATTACCACGTCGAATCCGAATTCTTTTACAAAGTCGATGGCAATCAGCATCTGATTGATTTGATCTCCATGAACAAACAATTTCTGTTTTTTCTCCAG
>JBJTJJ010000476.1:0-2596 GCA_046095445.1 Sediminibacterium sp. | reverse complement strand
TCCCATTGATGTAAGCAAGGTAGTCATTAGTGGTGACAGGCCCACCACCAATAAAACGAGGGTAATGTCACGCAACCAGCAAATGCTGCGACTCGATCAGGAAGAAACCGCTGACTTATCTGCTGACCTGGAAGAAAAAATATGGCTACAAATTCAAAATTATTTCAAAGAACAGGTACCCGATGTCTGCATCCTGGAAGATTATAACAAAGGTGTACTGACTCCCACGCTCATTCAGAAAATTATTGATCTCTGTCATTATAATAAAGTAGTGACTACCGTAGATCCAAAACAAAAAAATTTCTTTGCATACCAGGGAGTTACCTTATTCAAACCCAACCTGAAAGAAGTGAGGGAAGGACTTCATCTGCCACTAACGAAGATTGATCTCCCAGCTCTCGATGACATTCATCAACAGCTGACTGCAAAATTGCATCATCAAATATCATTCATCACACTCAGTGAGAAGGGGGTGTATTTTCATGATGGAGAAAAGTCTGCCTGGTTGCCAGGACATATTCGCAACATTGCTGATGTAAGCGGGGCGGGAGATACCGTGATTGCGGCAGCTTCTCTGGTGTATGCTGCCACCCGTGATATGCACCTTGCTGCTTCCATAGCCAATATAGCCGGCGGACTGGTATGTGAGGAAGTAGGCACAGCTCCTATTCGACGTCAGTTGCTCATTGATGAATCGATTCGATTATTGTCTGCCTGATCGGACTTGTACAAAATTTAATGATTCGCCCCTTTCCTTGTAATTCATTTAACAGTTATTACAATTTCTTCAATACTTTGTCTTTTGCTGCAGTATAACTTTGCCGTACTAAATTGAAACCCATGTACACACTGGTAATTCATGGCGGCGCCGGAACTATTGTGAAGGAAGATATGACTCCGGAATTAGAGAAAGCATATATGGACGGACTGCGTGATGCTGTCAATGCAGGATTTGCAGTACTGGAAGAAGGGGGAACAGCTATCAACGCTGTAAAGGCAGCATTGGTTTTATTGGAAGATCATGTACTATTCAATGCAGGTAGAGGTGCTGTTTTTACCAAGAAAGGAGTGCAGGAAATGGATGCAGCCATCATGGACGGAAGTACGCTGGCTGCGGGTGCGGTAGCTGCCGTTAGAAATGTTCGTAATCCTATAGAACTCGCCGCAGAAGTGATGCGCAATAGCAATCACGTTTTTTTAAGTGGAAAGGGTGCCAATGATTTTGCCATCAAGCAGGGTATCAAACTTGAGCCGGACGAATACTTTTTTTCACAGTTTCGTTATGACCAATGGAAAGCCATCCGTGACTCTGATAGATATGCACTGGATCATACCCATCACCATCTGGAGGAACTGATGCGCGATAAAAAATTTGGTACCGTAGGTGCCGTAGCCTGCGATGCCCAAGGCCATCTGGCAGCCGCCACTTCTACCGGGGGGATGACCAATAAAAAATATGGACGGATTGGTGATAGTCCGCTAATAGGCATCGGAACCTACGCCAATGATGCTACCTGTGCCATTAGTTGTACCGGGCATGGTGAAATGTTCATTCGGGCAGTAGCATCTTATGATGTAAGCTGTCTCATGGAATATCGGCAACTTTCTCTGCAGGAAGCTATGGATGTAGTGGTGAATAAAAAATTGAAATCCCTCAACGGAGAAGGAGGCATGATTGGCGTTGATGCTAAAGGACAACATGCCATGGTATTCAATAGTGCAGGTATGTATCGTGCCTATAAAAACAGTCGGGGCGAAACCGATGTACTGATTTATCGCTAACCGGTTGTTCTTAACTGAGTCACTGCCTAATTTTTCCTATCTTGCCACTGATCACTATTGATATACATAGTGGTTGAAATAAACCAATACTTTTTCATTTCAATGCAGGAATTATCTTCCATACCTAAAACTGCCATCATTGTTGCAGGTGGAACGGGAACCCGCATGGGTGCTGATAAACCTAAGCAGTTCCTCTTGTTGAATAATCATCCTGTATTATATCATACATTACAAAGTTTCCTGGCGAGTTTTGAAGATTTGGATATTGTTTTGGTGTTACCCGAAGATCACATTGAGGAGGGCAAAAAGATTGCGAACAGTTGTAGTTCTACAAGATCCATACGGGTGGTTATTGGGGGTGTTACCCGATGGGAAAGTGTGCGCAATGGATTGCAGCTGGTAGAGCACGATGGACTTGTTTTGGTGCATGATGGAGTTCGTTGTCTTGTTGAGCCAGAGTTGATTCGCAGTTGTTGCACATGTGCATGGGAGAATGGCAGTGCCATACCTGTTGTTCCTGCCCCTGATAGTAGTGGTAGGGTAGACGGTAATCTTAGCAGCGTAGTTGATCGACATACCAGTCGTTTGGTACAAACACCCCAAACTTTTCGGGTACCTTCTTTAAAAGAAGCATTTGCTCAATGTCAGCGCAATGATTTCAGTGATGAAGCAGCCGTTTGGGAAGCATCGGGTTGGCAGGTGTCGTTGGTGAACGGAGCCCATGATAACATCAAAATAACCCGGCCAGTCGATCTTCTTATTGCTGCCGCTGTTTTACAATACCGGTCAACGCTTTAGCCATCTCAGTGGCAAT
>JBJTJJ010000475.1:0-3739 GCA_046095445.1 Sediminibacterium sp. | reverse complement strand
GATGCACACAACCGTGCCCGCGGATTTGCTGATCAGGGTCGCCCTACCGGTTTTATCGGTAACAATCCATTGTTCCAGCAAGTGGCCAATACACCCATTTCCCAAAATGGTGGTTTGTTCCTCGATCGTTCTAAACTTCGTGTTTTTGAAGGACAATACAATATGTCCAACGACCTCGGTTTGACAAAAACCGGAACTGACTTCCTGGTTGGTTTCAGTGCCAGACAATTTGTTCTGAATTCTCAGGGTACTTTGTTTGCTGATACTGCCGGTAACATTAGAATCAACGAACTCGGAGCATACGCTCAGTTGTCTCAGAAATTATTTGGCGATTTCTTGAAAGTAACAGCTTCAGGTCGTTATGATAAGAACACCAACTTCGAAGGTCGCTTTACTCCACGTGTTTCTGCTGTAATGAAACTCGCTAAAGACCACAACCTTCGTTTCTCTTATCAGCAAGCTTATCGCTTCCCAACCACCCAAAACCAGTGGATCAACTTGTTGGTGGGTGGCGGTACACGTCTGATGGGTGGTTTACCTGCTTTGCGTAATTTCTATAACTTCAGTGGAAATACTGCATACTCTGTTGCCAGTGTTCAGGCATTTGGTGGCAGCATACTCGCGGGAGCACCTAATCCGGGTCTTCTTCAGGAACAAAGCTTCGGCAATTTCAAGCCAGAAGTGATGACCTCCAATGAAATTGGTTACAAGGGCCTCATTGCTAATCGCTTGTTAATCGACTTCTACTACTACTGGGCGACTTACAAAGATTTCATCAGCAGTGTCAATGTAATTCAAAGAAGAAATCCTGCAGGCCCAGTTACCGATTTATTGAATCCTGCTGCACGTATCGTATATAGCATTGCAACCAATACACCAGGTGATGTAAA
Organism: Sediminibacterium sp.; assembly: GCA_046095445.1. Classification (GTDB taxonomy): domain Bacteria; phylum Bacteroidota; class Bacteroidia; order Chitinophagales; family Chitinophagaceae; genus Sediminibacterium. The sequence goes on along the minus strand of JBJTJJ010000475.1, from coordinate 2,849 downwards.
AACTTCAGGTTGGGGTTTCTCAGCTGACTATCTGCTGAGACGTAACTTGACATTGACTGCTAATTTGTATTCAGACAAGATTGGTGATTTGCCGATCGGATTTGTTTCCTTCTTCAATACTCCTCAATACCGTACCAATATCTCTTTGAACAACACCGGCTTTGGCAATAAGAACCGCTGGGGTTACAGTGTAGTGTATCGTTGGGTAGATGACTTCTACTACGAAGGAACATTCGGCGTAGGTCAAATGCCATCTTATGCTACATGGGATGCTTCTGTGAGCTACAAATTGCTCAACACGAAGTCTCTGATTAAATTGGGTGGTACCAACATTTTCAATAAATATTATAGAACCGGTTTCGGAAACCCTCAAATTGGTGGTCTCTACTACATGAGCTTCGGCTGGAATGTATTCTAATCGGTACTGATACTTTTTTCTTAACCCCCTCCCATCCAGGAGGGGGTTTTTGTTTTTAGTAATGCGAATCAACAGATTTGGGAAACTAGGTGAGAATCTTCTATTTTTGCACCTCAAACCAATAATGTAATCATGCGATCAATAGCATTTCGGGAGGCGCTCCGCGAGGCCATGAATGAGGAAATGAGAAGGGATGAACGCGTTTTTCTCATGGGGGAAGAAGTAGCCGAATACAACGGTGCCTATAAGGTGAGCCAGGGTATGTTGGCTGAATTCGGAGAGAAAAGAGTCATTGATACACCGATTTCTGAATTGGGTTTTGCTGCAGTTGCAGTAGGAGCAGCGCAAAATGGTCTTCGACCCATTGTTGAATTCATGACCTGGAACTTTGCTGTACTGGCGATGGACCAAATTCTGAATACTGCTTCCAAAATGTTGGCGATGAGTGGCGGTCAGATAGGTTGCCCCATCGTTTTTCGTGGTCCCAATGGAAGTGCCGGTCAATTAGGAGCGCAGCACTCCACTGCATTTGATAGTTACTATGCTAATATACCCGGCATAAAAGTAGTTTCCCCCTCAAATGGCTATGATGCCAAAGGATTAATGAAACAATGCATTCGCTATGAAGAAGATCCAGTTATTTTCATGGAGAGTGAGGTGATGTATGGCGATAAGTCCGAAGTTCCTGATGACGAGTATTATATTCCCCTTGGAAAAGCCGATGTAAAAAAAGCAGGTAGAGATGTAACCATAGTCTCTTATAATAAGATGATGAAAGTTGCACTGGGAGCCGCTGCTGAACTAGAAAAAGAAGGTATCAGTGCTGAAGTAATTGATCTGAGAACTATACGTCCGCTCGATTGGATGACCATTTTAGAAAGTGTGAAGAAAACCAATCGTCTTGTAATTGTGGATGAGCAATGGCCATTTGCTTCTGTTTCATCCGAGATATCCTACCGCATTCAAAAAGAGGGGTTCGATTATCTGGATGCCCCCATCCGCCGAATCACCAGTGCAGATGCTCCTATGCACTACGCCCCTAATCTCGCTGCTTTGGCTATTCCAGACGTAGGAAGAACTGTTCATCTTGTAAAAGAAGTGATGTACCTCAAGAAATAATGATGTGGTATGCAGTAAAATATATTCGATCATTTACCCGGCAATTGTCCGGGTATTTTTTTTCATCTATGCCTTCCTCTAATTTACAAATGAACCCGCGACTATCTCGGGTGGCTCGATATATCATCCCTGTGCATTTAATTATTTTTCATGGAAGCATATTATTTGCTCAGGAAATAAGCAAAGACACTCTTGTTTCCCCCATTCTTTCAGGAACTGATTCCGTTGTTGTTACTGCTTTTCGCCAAACATATCTCATTCAGCAATTACCTGCATCTGTTGCGCACCTCAGCCGAAAAGACTTCTCCTTTTTGGGCGCAGCCACTATGTTACCGGCAGTTAATCAGGTACCGGGCGTACGCATGGAAGAAAGATCTCCGGGAAGTTATCGATTTTCTATTCGAGGGAGTCTTTTGAGGAGCCCTTTCGGTGTAAGAAATGTAAAAGTCTATCTCAACCAGGTTCCTCTTACTGATGCCGGTGGAAATACCTACTTAAACTTACTACCAGCCGGGATGTTGGGAGAAATGGACATATTAAAGGGTCCCGCAGCTAGTTCTTACGGCGCCGGAACGGGGGGCGTACTTTTATTGAATAGCAAATCGGATGAAAAGCGTCCTGAAGGAACACAAATCAGGGCAGGAATAGCAGGAGGAAGTTTTAACTTATTTAGGCAGGATCTGTGCTTCGAAAAACAGCAGTCGAAAAGTCAGTGGAAAATTGATCAGGACCACCAGCAATCTTCGGGCTATCGCGAACAAACTGCCTTTCGCAGAGACGCACTTGCATTCCATTGGCAACAAAGAGTGGGTTCGCATACCTTTCATACCCAGATCATTTATGCGAATCTTTTTTATCAAACTCCTGGAGGATTAACACTGGCTCAGTTTCAGCAGAATCCCCGCCAGGCCCGACCAGCAACCACCACCCTACCTGGTGCCGTTACCCAAAATACTTCAGTCTCTAATGAGACGGTGATTGTATCAGTAGCTCATCAAGTTAACCTTTAATCTAACTGGAATTTACATTCCTTTGTTTTAGGCGGGCAAACGCAATTTAGTAATCCATTCATCACTAATTACGAGCAGCGCAAAGAGAACAACCAGGGAGCAGGCACAAGTATTCGTTACCTGAATAGTAAACAGGCATACAAATTAGAATGGATAAGTGGTATTGAATGGATTAGACAGCGGTCTGATGTCACCAACCATACTAATAAAAAGGGAATTCCCGATACCCTGCAAATTAAAGATGATTTAATGGATAACCAGTGGTTTGCTAATACTCAATTATCCTTGCAAGTTCGGGAAAG
>JBJTJJ010000474.1:0-3765 GCA_046095445.1 Sediminibacterium sp. | reverse complement strand
CACAGCAACTCGAACATATTTATTTGAGTGTTCGCCCAGTTCTCCTTGCCTTTCAACTGCCGCGGTTTATTCCCCGATTACTTTTTGGCAAGGCTAACCGAAAGAGTCGGGATTATGATACCCTGGTGCGCGACTACCAGGCGAAACTACAGCAGGGCGGGAAGTCGCCTTCTACTTTTGTTCCGGGCAACGCTGTGAATTCACTCAAGCGACTGCTGCAACTGGAAAAATCGATTGATAGGCTTTGTCGCATTGTTGATCGTTTATCAGAGGAAGAGTTAGACCAGTATCTGTTACCTCACCCACTATTAGGCAAGTTAACCATGCGGGAGATGCTCTATTTTACCATCTATCATGTTACCCATCACCATCAACAAGTACAAAAGAATCTTTTATAAAATTTCAAAAAAGAACGATTGGCTTTTTGCTTATTTACTTTATTGAATCATTGTGCAACACCTAGTTCTCTGTCTAGTGCTTTTTCCAGAACAGAAAATGGCAGGCAGCCATTAATTAAGATGAAATCATGAAACCTAATTACGTCAAATTTATTACCCAACTTTTCCTGATATTTGTTTCTCAACATCTCGAATTGCATGGCACCTGATTTGTAAGACAGGGCCTGACCCGGGATGTCGCAACCATATCGCAGGGTTTCGGTTTTGATTTGTTCATCAGATTCTACCACATGCTCCCGCATGTATTGCATGGCCTGTTCTCTGCTCCAACCCATGTGATTCATACCCGCATCTACCACCAAGCGAACTGCTATGAACATGTCCATTAACAGTCTGCCACAATAGTCATAAGGATCCTTATACAATCCCATCTCTATTCCTAATTGTGAGGCATATGAAGCCCAGCCCTCTGAAAATGCCCAGATGAATTGGTTTTGTCGAAAAGTGGAAAGAGATTTGTTTTCAGCTTGGATTCGTCCTTGAAGATGGTGCCCGGGTATGATTTCATGGAGTGCCAGGCCTACCGCCGACGTTAAGGGTCGCTGGTTAAGCTTTGAGCCATTAAAATAATAAATACCAAGTGGCTCATCTCCCGCAGGCGGCTCATAATTACCAAAGGTCATGACCGGCTCTAAAGCAGCAGACAGGCGACGAATATCATATCCTGTTTTTGGACGCACGGATATCAAACTGCGCATCGCTGTATCTGCAATTTTGAGCGGTCTTTTGAGACGCTCGCCTACTTCTTCAGGAGTATTGGCTAGAAATCTTTTGTCTGTTTGCAGAAATTGATAAAATGCCTTTCTGTCCCCTTTAAACCCGGTTGCCAGTCGGATGCTGTCGATCTGTTGCAGGATTTTTGCAACTTGTTGTTTGCCTAGCTCGTGAAGTTGTTCTGGACTTAGATCGGTGGTAGTGAAGTAGTTCGCAAGATATTGGTAATACTCTTTGCCTCCCGGGTATTGTGCGAGACCAACTTTATCGGACGAATTTTTTAGGTAGTCTCCCTGTAGGTAATTGATAAGTGAATCTTGTTGAGGAATGATTTTATTGATCAAAATTTGCCTTGCTTGTTGCTGATACTTTTTTTGCGTGGCGCTGTCAAACTTTCTGAGTCGCACATCTGTAGGATATAAAAAGTGTTGTTCAGCTTGAACTTGTCTGCTTTTGATGAGTCCGATTGTAAGTGCTATTTCAGGCGTAGACAATCGAATTCCTCTTGATTCCATCCATTTCAACTTCGCCAAGTTGAATCTTTGTACTTCACCATACTGATCCAGTAATTGTATATAATGATCTGCATCCATTGTATGTTCAAATGAGGCTTGTTTAAAAGCCACTTCTGTACTATTCAAATAACTGGCATAGGGTGTAATTAATGGGAAAGTAATAGCATAAAAGCGAGTCCCTTTCAATCTGATTTCAGCAGTCCATTTCAGCAAATCGAAGTCAATTTTCTTTGCAGCAGTTAATTTGTTGAAATCAATTTTTTGTATTTGATTTAAAATTTGTGAAAAATAGACAGAGTCTTCATTCATCTCTTCCCGGGTTCCGGCATAAAGTTTTTCCGGCAACATCGATTTCCCTCCGGCTACCGTAACAGCTCTTCCGGTTGCAAGGTCTCTGTTCCATACCGCCTGAGAGAGACTATCTATTATTGTTGCAGGATCAGAAACGGTAGGGGCTTGATTGCACCCAATAAAAAGGAGGGTTCCACAAACAAGTAGATAAGTAAATGATTTCATGGGAATACACTTTTGTTTTAAGACTTTTATTGCCGGAGAAAAAACAGTCAGCATTTATTTTTTATGACATCTTGTTTGAACTGATTGATCATCTTTTTCATTTCTTTCAATTGTTTAATCCTGTTATCAATCGAAAGGAGTTTTTCTTCCAAAACCGAAAGCTTTTGTGCAACAGACATCTTTTTATTATACCAGGCATCCATCAACTGGCTGATTTCGCTGATGGTAAATCCAACAGACTTAGCATCACGAACCAACTCTAGCTTTTTTACAGCTTCCTCGTCGTAATGAAAATAGTTATTGGAAGATACTTTCTCATCCCGCTTCCCCTTGATTAGTCCGGATTTTTCATAAAACCGAATGGTGTGAATGGAGATGCCTGTTCTTTTTGACAATTCATTTATTAACATACTGTAAAGATAGGGATGCAAAAATAAATAGTAAGTATATACTATACTCTACTGTTGTTAGTTATTAAAATTCCGCTTAGGTTTGTACTAAATTAAAACAATCAGTTGAATGGCAACAGCATTAATTACAGGCGCTTCCGGTGGTATTGGACTCGAATTGGCAAGAATTCATGCCTCACGGGGTGGTGATTTGGTTTTGGTGGCAAGAAACCAATCCAAACTAGATGAAATAAAACAGGTGGTACAACAAAAATTTTCAGTACGTGTTCACACCATTGGTAAAGACCTGGCTACTGATCATGCTGCTCAGGAAGTGTACGATGAAACTCATCGCTTACAAATACCTATTGATTATTTAATTAATAATGCCGGCTTTGGAGACTTTGGCATGTTTGTAGCGTCTGATTGGAATAAAATCCAAAGCATGATTAATTTAAATATAACAGCACTCACCCATTTAACAAAGGTATACTTACAGGATATGGTAGCTCGTGGCAGTGGAAAGATTATGAATGTGGCTTCTACTGCCGCCTTTCAGTCCGGTCCCACCATGGCAGTATATTATGCAACCAAAGCATATGTTCTCAGTTTTTCAGAAGCAATTGACAATGAGGTGCGCGACAAGGGGATTAGTATAACCACTTTGTGTCCGGGTGCAACTGAAAGCGGATTTCAGGCGGTAGCCGCCATGGAAGAGAGCGCGCTGGTTAAAGGAAAGAAATTGCCTACATCATCAGAAGTGGCTGCCTATGGTTACTCGGCCATGCTCAAAGGAAAGACCATTGCCATTCATGGATTCATGAATTGGGTGTTGGCCAATTCCGTTCGTTTTATCCCGAGAGCGATGGTTGTAAAAGTTACTCGTCGAATGCAGGATAGAGTCAGTTCTTAAAATTAAATTCTAATTTTCAGCTTCAACCCATTATTTTATGACAGCTATAGAAAAATACTTTAACGCCGAGAAGTCAGAGAGTCTTTTTTTTCTTACCGCAGGTTGTCTGGCTTTACTCGCTGCTGCTTGGTTTTTTATAAAAGTGAAACAGCCATTTTACAATGGTATAGCATATCCGCTGCTCTTGATTGCCTTAGTACAAATTACGGTCGGTAGTACTGTTTATTGGAGAAGCCCTAAGGACATTATCAGGGTTACAG
>JBJTJJ010000473.1:0-2372 GCA_046095445.1 Sediminibacterium sp. | reverse complement strand
TTTCACTAACCATCTTTTTAATCGCTGCAATTAGCACAGGTGCACAAAAAATCAAAGTGCCCTATGAACAGTTTACCTTGCCCAATGGATTAAATGTAATCCTTCACCAGGACAAAACCATACCCCGCATCAGTGTCAATGTATGGTACTTTGTGGGTTCCGGCAATGAAAAACCCGGTCGCACCGGATTCGCACATCTATTTGAACACATTCTTTTTGAGGGCTCAAAAAATGTTCCGGAGGGAAAGTTTGATGAATGGCTGGAAGCTGCAGGTGCCAATAACAATGGATCAACCACAGAAGATCGGACCAACTATTATGAAGATCTGCCTTCGAATGCACTCGACCTCGCTTTGTTCCTGGAATCCGATCGTATGGGTTTTCTTCTTGCCTCACTTACCGATTCCACTGTCGATGGTCAACGTGATGTCGTAAAAAATGAGCGTCGTCAATCGTATGAAAATCGCCCTTATGGAAAAGCCAACCTTGAATTGCCAGCCCTGCTTTATCCTGCCAACCATCCTTATTCATGGCCGGTAATAGGATCGATGGCAGACCTTACAGCCGCCAGCAGGCAAGATGTAGCAGATTTTTTCACCCAATACTATACGCCCGGAAATGCCTCACTCTGTATTGCAGGTGACATTGATTTAGTGCAGGCAAGAAAGGCCATTGAAAAATGGTTCTGTGATGTACCTGCCGGAAAGCCCGTGATTCCTCCATCACCAGTTGTCGCTGTACTTCAAGAAGAAAAAAGACTAGTGATGGAAGATAAAGTGCAATTGCCTCGTTTGCAAATGATCTGGTTGTCACCCGCTAATTTTCATCCTGGCAGCGCTGAAATGGATTTGCTTTCTTCCATATTAGGTGGAGGGAAAAATTCACGTTTATACAAGCGATTGGTATATGACTTACAAATTGCTCAAAATGTTTCCTGTTTTCAGAATTCCAGTAAATTTTCCGGAGAATTTTATATTGCTGTAACTGCCAGACCGGGCATCGGCCTTAGTCAGTTGGAAAAAGTAGTACAGGAAGAAATCGATCGCATTAAAAATGAAAATCCATCCGACAGAGAACTTACTCGTGTGGTTAACCTGAGCGAGTCCAGATTTCTCACTCAAATTGAGCGATCCGGGGGTTTTAGCGGAAAGGCCAACCAATTGAACGAATACTTTTTCTATACGGGTAATCCCGACTATTTCAATGAAGACCTGCAACGATTTAAATCGGTTGATCCTGCCGACATTTCAGCGGCAGCCAGGAAATACCTTCGTTCGGATGCACGCATAGTGATGAGCATTGTTCCTGAAGGAAAAAAAGATTTAGCAGCAGCCAAAAATTAATGTCATGAAAAAATTATTGATAACCCTTTCATTTGTAGGACTCATAACTTCTGTTTTCGCGCAGACCCCAGATCGTAGCGGTCCCCCTGCCTTGGGGCAGGTAAAAAATCTTGAATTACCAGCTCCGATTCGGTTTACTTTATCGAATGGCCTTAAGGTGGTGTTGATGGAAAAACACAATGTACCTATGGTGCAAGTGAATTTACTGATTCAAACAGGTAATTATGATGATCCTGTTGGAAAAGAAGGACTTGCCTCTTTTGCCATGGATGCCCTGGATGAAGGAGCCGGAAATTACACTGCATTGCAATTGGCTGACGAAATCGAATTCCTGGGTGCACAGATAGGAACCGGTAGTCGTCCTTTTTCTTCCGAGGTAAACTGTACTGCCCCTGTATCACGTTTACAACAAGTGCTTTCGCTGATGAGCACCATCGCTTTAAAACCTACTTTTGATGCAAAGGAAATAGAGCGGTTAAAAAAGTTGAGATTGAATGGTCTACTCCAGAGCTATGATGAACCCAATGCCATTGCCCAGCGAGCATTCAATCAACTCATGTTCACTGAGGCAAGTCCCTATGGTCGTTTTGCGAATGACCGCTCCATACGTTCTTATGCTCGCGAAGACCTGATAGCTTTTCACAAAACTCATTTTGTAACTGGTAATACAACTTTGATCATTGCAGGTGATTTTACTAAACTGTCCGTACAGCCCCTGCTGGAAAAATATTTTGCTACCTATCCCAAAGGAAATCCACCTTCCAAAAACAGGCCCGTTCCAGCGCAGGTAAAAGGGAGGCCGATTTATATTATTGATAAACCGGGTGCCGCTCAATCAGTAATCTCTATTGGTAGACTCGGACCGGCCAGGAATGATCCTGCTTACTATGCAGTGAATGTTTTGAATACCATCTTGGGTGGATCCTTTACTTCCCGCCTCAACTCCAATCTTCGGGAACAACACGGCTACGCTTATGGTGCCAGCTCTAGTTTCAGCTTCTGGAACATGCCTAGTCCTTTCGTTGCCTC
>JBJTJJ010000472.1:0-2402 GCA_046095445.1 Sediminibacterium sp. | reverse complement strand
CATTTACCCGGTACTGCTGTTTGCGCGCACAAAATTTGCCCATCAGTTTTCATTGTAGAAAAAAAGATGCGCTGGTTACGCTTGATCCCAATCAGCTGTCTCCCCAGCAGGCAATGAGCTGGCTGGAATTTGTTGCCAAAGCATTTTTAGAGGGCACAGAGAAGCCCTTCCTGCTTTTCCCGGAATGGAAAAATGCAAAAACTGAGCATTACTTTAAGAACGGAATAGATGGTGTTGTAAAAGCCTTACGGGGGGAATTGTATCAAAGTAAGGATCAGTACCTCGTCAAAGCAATTGAATGGGGCTACATCGGACCCGCCTATTTTGATGAGCTAAAAGCCAACACTGAATTTGTATGGGGGTTTCTGAACAATATTGATAAAAATTTGATCAAAGAAAAATAGAGCTGCATGCAAAAATTTGAAGTAGAGGAAGTAGTACTGGAAAAGAGCAATGTGATAGAGGCCGGTGCAGGCACCGGAAAAACCTATTCCATAGGCATTCTGGTACTGCGGCTGATACTGGAAAAGCACTTGCCGGTGCAGGAAATTTTGATGGTGACTTTTACCAAGGCTGCCGTTGCTGAACTAGAAATGCGCATTCGGGAATTCATCAACCTGGCTTATCAGTCAGCCATGGGAAAAGATATCGGAGATGCAAGGATTGAACGAATGGTACAAAGATCCATCAATCAACAGGGACAGGAGGAAACCCGTAGGTTGTTAAAAGAAGCCCTTACACTGATGGATGAAACATCCATCCAAACCATCCACAGTTTTTGTCAGAAAACACTACAGGAATTTGCCTTTGAAACAAAACAGGTTTTTGGTGCTAAAGCCATTACGCCGGAACAGATGCAAGAGATGACGCAACAAGCGGTCAATGATGAATGGAGAACACATATCACCACACTGTCACTGGAATTACTCAAACACATCAACAGTATATTAGACAGGTCCATATTGTTGAATATGGTAAAAGAGGTACTGGGAGGAAAAAAGTTTCATATACAAGTGGCTCCCAGAACACCCTTGCTCGATGCCACGCACCAACAAGAGCTGCTCGACGAAATTGAATCTGCTGTAAATGCCAGTGATGCGCAATGGCAAAGCTTGCTGGATCACTACAATGATAACGAGAAAGATTACCAGGCAGCGATTGCGTCTAATGCTACAGCCAGAAAAAATCTTGCAGCATACACTACTGCTGAAACATTGATTCCCTATATTCATCAAAAATCCGGCTCGGACTACATACAGACATTGTTTCCAAAGATTCTTGCCGGACTGGAACAATGGAAACAGCTGGTGGGAACAATCTCGACAACCAAACAGATAGTCACATCCAAGATTTACGCTTGGCTATTGGATATTATACTTCATAAACTGACAGAAAAAAAGCAGAGACGTTCCTTATTGAGTTTTGATGACATGATTGAACTCCTGCACAAAGCTGTCTGCATAGACAGACATGCCGGACTAATTCAATCCCTGCGAAAAAAGTACAAGGCAGTATTCATAGATGAGTTTCAGGATACCGATCGGTTGCAATATGAAATCTTTTCTGCACTGTTTACACGGCAAACTGACACCATCTCTTTTTTGATAGGAGACCCGAAACAATCAATATATGGCTGGAGAAAGGCAGACCTTTTCACTTATTTCAAAGCAGCGAAAGAAGCAGACAACCAGTTTGGCATGACGGTGAACTATCGCTCTGTGAGTCCGCTGATCAAAGCATTCAACGATTTCTTTTTACCGAAAGCCGATTTTGATACATTTCATTTCAGTGGAGCTCCCGATGCCATCTTATACCAGCCGGTAGAAGCGCCGGATCCAAACGTTAAAGGACAAATGCTTTTGAATGATGAAGAAGTTGCGCCTATCTCAATCTGCCGGGAAACGGGGGAGATTGCTGTAAGAGTGGCAGAACGGATTGCAGACCTCTTATACCAACAGGGTTACTGTATTCAAAAAAACAATCAAACGCAAAAAATTCGGCCCTCCGACATCACAGTTTTGGTGAGATATGGCTTTGAGGCGGATGAGGTAAAAAAACAACTGGGTCGTTATCAGATCCCGGCCATCATCATGAGCAACGACAGTATTTTGTCCTCTCTCGAGGCGAAAGAAATGTTTTCATTATTAACTGCCATGGAGACCCATGTGATTGGTAAAATCAATCAGGCGGTAATAACTCCAATTGCAGGGTACAGCATTGCAGATTTGGAAGAATTAGATGAAGAAGCTTTGGTAGAGAAATTTCGTTCCTGGTATGCAGTCTGGATAGCAAAAGGAATCTATGTGGCTTTGCAGTCCGTCTTTGCCTGTTTTGACATCACATCCCGTTTATTGCAATCCGTATCAGATAATGGAGAAAGAAAACTATCTAACTATATTCAA
>JBJTJJ010000471.1:0-1157 GCA_046095445.1 Sediminibacterium sp. | reverse complement strand
TTACAGATTCCTGCAGCACCATATCTTTTATTTTCCTGTTGCAATAGATGCACCAAGGTTACCAAAATTCTTGCGCCACTGCAACCCAACGGATGCCCAAGAGAAACTGCCCCACCTCGAACATTCAATTGATCTGACGAGAGGTTCAATAAATGCTGGTTAGCCAGGGCAACTACTGAAAAAGCTTCATTGATTTCAAAAAATGAAATCTCATCTAATGTCAGACCGGCTTTTTTCAAAGCAACCGGTATGGCCATAGCAGGTGTTGTAGTAAACCACTCCGGCGCTTGTTCTGCATCTGCATAGCCCCTAATAATTGCCAGTGGCTGAAGTCCGAGAGAAGCTGCTTTATCTGTACTCATCAAGACCAGAGCTGCTGCACCATCATTCATAGTCGATGCATTGGCAGCTGTTATGGTACCTGTTTTATCAAATGCCGGTTTTAGTTGAGGAATTTTCGTGAAGTCAACCTGAAATGGTTCCTCGTCTTTGTCCATTACTATCGGATCTCCCTTTTTAGAGGGTAATTCCACAGATACTATTTCGGATTTAAAGAGTCCTTCATTGGTTGCTTGTTGACTTCTTCTATAGCTTTCCACCGCATAAGCATCCTGTGCTGATCTGTCAATAGAATATTTAGCTGCACACAACTCTGCTGCATTGCCCATAGGATATTGGTGATATACATCGGTTAATCCGTCTAGTTGTAACCCATCATGCAGCGTGGTAGCTCCGTATTTATTTCCCCAGCGTGTTTGAGAATGATAAAAAGGGACATTACTCATGCTTTCCATACCTCCTGCTACAACTACTTCCGCATCCCCCAATAAAATACTTTGGACAGCCATGGAAACTGCTTTCATTCCACTGGCACATACTTTATTGACTGTAGTTGCTCGAACTTGATCAGGAAGTCCTGCCCATTTCGAAACCTGTCGTGCCGGTGCCTGGCCCAATCCTGCCTGTAGTACTGAACCCATGATAACTTCATCTACTAGTTCCGGTTGTATTCCGGCTCTCTCACAAGCAGCTTTGACAACATGTGCTCCTAAACGGGTGGCTGGAAAATTTCTAAGCGCTCCTCCGAAACTTCCTATAGGTGTTCTAACAGCAGCTACGATGCATACAGAAGATGATTGACTCATAACTATATATTT
>JBJTJJ010000470.1:0-5760 GCA_046095445.1 Sediminibacterium sp. | reverse complement strand
ATTTCACAATTCCGCCATAGATTCCCGCCAGAGGTAGGAGCAGTACCCGAAATGATTTCAGGAAATTCGTGTTAAAATTCATACAGACAACCGGGAGTAATACAACGGCTTAAAGGTACGTCAAAATAGCCGGTATCTTCTATGCGATCAACCGGTTCAAAAAAGGAAACACCTAATCGAATGACCTCCGGACGACAGCGTTGCAGAAAGCGATCATAATAACCCTTACCATATCCCACACGGTGTCCCTGTAAATCGAAGGCAAGCAAGGGTACCAGCACAAGTTCCAGCTGTAGCGGATCGACTATTTCTCCCCTTTCCGGCTCAGGAATATTCCACCGACCCGGTATTAATCCGGTATCGTGGGAGGGAAGCAGTGCTTCCATATTGCCCTCTTCATCCAATATTTTCGGATAAGCTACTTGCAGTTGAGGGAACCTGGTTAGCAAGGATCGTGTCAATAGGTCGGCATCCGGCTCTCCCCATTGGGGTAAGGAACAAAATGTCATCATTACATGCAACGGCTGTGGTACTGCCTTTTCGAGTTGCAGCAGAAGACCTTGATTCATTTGAGCTTGCTCTTCAATAGTCAACCGCTTTCTTGCTTCTCTGAAATGTTGGCGTATTTTTTCTTTGGAAGCAATGGGTAGCATAACAAATAAATATTTACTCAGTTATACGTTGGAAAAAAGAAAAAACAGTTGTTCCATAATTGCGCTGGAATACAAATCCGGGGAATTGCTGATAATCGTTGCGGGGAGTATGTTCCAACACAAAATAGCCGCCCGGAGCAATAAGATTTCTACTCACTATAATGGTCGCTAAATCATCGATGGTTGTGAGGGCGTATGGTGGACCAGCGAAAATAAATCCAAAATTTTGAGTAGCCGAATTCAGGTAGGCAAATACATCCATACGCAAAACCTGGTATCCTGTGGCACCTAATTTTTGTAAGTTATTTTCAATAAAGCGGTGCATTGTTGGGTCTTTTTCAACAATGACCATTTCCGGTACACCCCGTGATGCCAATTCATAACTGATTGCGCCAGTTCCACCGAATAAATCTAGTGTGCGGATTTCCTGCAAGTTCAGTCGATGACTCAACATATTGAAAAGACCTTCTTTGGCCATATCTGTCGTTGGTCTGGTATGTGGCATGTGTGCCGGCGGATCGATGCGACGTCCTCCCCATTTACCTGAAATTATTCTCATAACAACCAGCGCTGAAGTAAATAAAAATGATGCGGGGGAAATTGCTGTTTCAAAGACTGAAAAATCCCGGCAGCAGCTATGCTCTGCCATTCAATAGATTGAAAAAGACCTGATAACTGATCCACCAGTTCATCGCTTACTGTGAGTTGGCCAGAAACTTTCAACCGACATTGATTAGATGGAATCTGACTTTGCTGTAAGCAATTCAGTAAATCGTATAAGATATCTTCTCTGGTAGTGAAATTAAAGGTCTGAATCAATTGTAACTGACTTCCACTCACCAATGTCAAAATCCATGTTTGTTCTTGCAGATGAATGTAGGCGGTCTTTTCAGTCACATTTGGTTCACTTAATGTTTGTTGCAATATTTCTGCATACAAATGAGTGGTATCATAGCTGGGAAATCTCTCTGTGATCCAATTATGGATGCCTTCTTCAATACGATAGGCGAGCATCATTTCAAATGAACGTGGTAATTTTTTGTAGCCAATCCAGCTATGAGTCTGTTCCCCATAAACCAGATTAATTAAGTCTTTGGTGGAGGAAGAGCTAAATTTCGCTTCGGGTATCACCAATGCATCGGGAAAGGAAAAAGCGATGTGTCTTTCGCTGAAATTACGCCTGAGTAATTCTGACTGGCGCAAAATACTTTTCAATGTTTCGGGCCAATCAACTTCTTCCTCTTTGCTAAAAATCTCCAGGGCTTCAGGCATATTTTTTATCCCACTTCTTACCAATACATCCACCCTATCTATACCCAGGTGTAAGAATAATTCATCCTCACCACTATAGGAAGCAGGAGGATAGTCAGGTGAATAAATGGATAACTTTTTAACTGCCATTGGTATAAAATACACTGCAATGTTAAATAAAAAGCCAGCAAGAAATGAATTCGGGACAGATTGAGTTAAATTGCACTCCAATCTGAAGTATGCAATCATCCGGTCCTTCCCTGCAAGTAGAGCTTTCCGGCCGGCAAATTATCGCTATCGCCTTTCCCATTGCTCTATCGATACTGGTTCCGCAATTCAATTTCATTGTCAACAATATCTTTTTGGGTGGGCTGGGGCAACGGGAACTGGCTGTAGCAGGAATCACCGGAGTTTATTATCTCATCTTTGCAGTATTAGGCCAGGGATTGAATAATGGTCTGCAGGCCCTGATTTCCAGAAGAGCCGGTGAAAATAAACTGGATGATATTGGGGTATTGTTTGCCCAGGGTGTTAGAATTTCCATCGCCTTGTCGATTGTGGGCATTTTTCTAACCTGGTGGTTAGCACCCATTGTTTTAAAAGCAACACTTGCTGATTCCAAAAGTGCAGAGATGGCGATCGACTTTCTGCGAATCAGGGTGTTGGGACTACCCTTTCTTTACCTTTATCAGATGCGCAATGCCCTACTGGTGGGCATTAATCAAAGCAAATTTCTCATCGTTGGTACGGCAACTGAGGCAATCATTAATATTATACTAGACTATGGACTTATCTATGGGCATTTCGGTTTACCTGCCATGGGTTTCAATGGTGCTGCTATCGCCTCTATTATAAGTGAGATTGCCGGACTACTGGTTATTTTTCTGATTATTACCAACAATCAGATGATTCGATCACTTCGTTTGTTTCAACATATCCGCTTTAACCCTCAGACCACCCGATTGATTCTGCAACAATCAATGCCACTGATGTTACAATTTGCCATCAGTATCATCAGTTGGGAATTCTTTTATATCCTGATTGAACATGATGGAACAGAAGCATTGGCGGTATCCAATACCATGCGCAACCTATTTGGCTTTTTTGGGTGCTTTACCTGGGCTTTTGCAGCTACTACCAATAGTATGGTAAGTAACGTAATTGGTCAGGGACTTATATCGGAGGTAATGCCGTTGATAAGACGGATCATTTTCTTCAGTCTCGGTATGTCATTGATTGTATTCTGCCTCCTGAATATTTTTCCAACAGCATTTTTAAGTATTTACGGACAGGGTCCGGAATTTATTGCAGCAGCGATACCTGTTTTACGGGTGGTAACTATTGCCATGCTCTTGATGTCAGTTGGAGTAGTTTGGATGAATGCAGTTACCGGAACAGGAAATTCAAACATGAACTTGATCACAGAAGGTGCTGCCATCGTAATATACTGTGTGTATACCTATCTGGTTCTGGAGGTATGGAATTTACCTATTACGGTGGGCTGGGCAAGTGAGTGGCTCTATTGGTCAACACTGCTTATCCCCTCGTACCTGTATATGCGCAGCGGCAGGTGGAAGAATAAAAAAATATAACTGTCCGGTTATTATTTAGCTTGCAATTCGCTCACCAGGTTAATATATTGTTGCATGGCATCTGAGGCAGATGTACCTGCCAGCTTACTCCATGCCTCGTATTTGAATTTTGCAACAAAGTCAAAAGTATTTTCAGGAGCATGTGCAGGTGTACAATCACCTTCAGTAGCTTGCTTGAAAAGAGAATACAGTTTCAGCAAGGTTTCATTGTCGGGTTTTTCTTTCAATGTTTTACTGTTGACTACAGCGTTTTCGAATTGTTGTTGAAGTTCCATGGTAGGTTTTATTGAAGGGTGGCTAATAATTCTGCTCCGGCTGCTTTAAGAATAGGATCAGCCGAAGTACGATTGGGTAATTTTTGAAGTTGTGTTAGAATCTCAATGGCTTTAGTAGGATTTCTGTTTTCTTTGTACGCACGACCCAAATCCAGATAATTGCTAACCAGGTAAGGCTCCAGTTGTTTGCATTTTTCCATATGGAAGATGGCTTTGTCTAATTCTCCTTCCGGTAATCCACCAAAGAATAATTTGACTGCCGCTTTTTTGAAAGCAGAAAGCTTCACCATTTCATAGTGCCATTTTCCAAGAACATACTGGGCTTTTCCGTAATTAGGTTGCAAACTCACAGCTCTGTCTGCATAAAACCGAACATCTCTCACATAACTCACTACCTTCCGGTTATCAGACTCAAAGTCAGTCAGATTTCCGGATGCCATAGACATTACGTAATTAGATTCAACCCGATTACTGTCAGCTGCATACGCCCTCTTGGCAAAAGCATAAGCAGTTTCATACAATAGTTTCTTATTTTTCTTATCACTGCTCTCTTTGTTGGCCAAAACAGTGTGTAATTCGGCCAGTTTGCAAAGTGCCAATACATTCACCGGCTCCTGTACTACAACTGATTGATAAATTCTTATCGCCTCCGTTTCTTTCAGTTGTCGTTCCATTTGTTCTGCCTGTTGTATCATTCCAGCAACGGACTGTGCATCGAGACGGCTTCCGAAAAGCAAGGCAATACAAAGAAAATATTTCGTGATGTTCATGCCTTTCCGTTATTTAATCGATCTACATCAAATTCTACGCCAACTTTTCCCTCAAACGCAGTAATGGGGGGATGAAGTTTAAAAAGGGAAATATGCACTTTTGAAGCGACAGGGAACTTATCTAATAATCTACGTGCTATAGTCATTGCCAAATCTTCCAACAAAGGGGTAGGCCGATTCATACATTCCCGAATGATGGCATAGGCCTCTACATAATCAAGGGATGGTTCAGCATTTGCTTGAGTTGGAGAAGCATCTACATGAATACTTATCTGCACCTCAAATTCATTCCCCAGCAATTTTTCTGCTTCGTATAGCCCATGAAAACCGAAGAATCGCAGGTTGTGCAGGTGTATGGTATACATGGGCTGGTTTATTTTATGCTAACCCGGCAGCACTCAGGTAACGTTCTGCATCCAGTGCAGCCATGCATCCGCTTCCGGCAGCGGTTACTGCCTGACGATAGGTTTTGTCTTGCACATCGCCGGCAGCAAACACCCCTTCAATATTGGTTTTGGATGTACCTGGAACCGTTACGATGTAACCGGTTTCATCCATATCAATGAAAGGCTGAAAGATGCTGCTGTTGGGTTGGTGACCGATGGCTACAAAAAAAGCACTGACAGGGATATCGGTGATTTCACCGGATTGGTTGTTTTTGATTCTTACTGCTTCTACTTTAGATTCACCTAAGATTTCTTCTGTTTCTGTATTCCAATAAACTTTGATATTGGGTGTTTGCAGCACTCGCTGCTGCATTATTTTACTTGCCCGCATGGTATCTTTTCTCACCAGCATGTGAACCCGGGTACACAACTTGGACAAATAAAGAGCTTCCTCTGCTGCAGAATCTCCTGCCCCTACAATCGCCACTTCTTTTCCGCGGAAGAAAAAACCATCACAAACTGCACAGGCACTCACACCGTATCCATTGAGTCGCTGTTCAGAGGGTAGTCCCAACCATTTGGCAGAAGCACCTGTAGAGATGATGACTGCATCTGCTTCAATTAATTTTTCTTCGTCGATCCAAACTTTGAAAGGACGGGTACTGAAATCAACGCTGGATGCTATTCCATAGCGCACATCTGCGCCCATGCGCACAGCTTGCTTTTCGAAATGCACCATCATTTCGGGGCCTTGAATCCCATCCGGATAACCGGGGTAATTTTCAACTTCCGTGGTGATGGTCAGTTGTCCGCCCGGCTGAATACCCTGGTAA
>JBJTJJ010000469.1:0-1500 GCA_046095445.1 Sediminibacterium sp. | reverse complement strand
CTTTCTTTTTTAAAATACGTGTCTCCTTAACCAAATTGTTTTTATCCAGCGCATTGCGGAGGGTAATCAGTAAACGGTTTAAATCTGGTGGTTTGGAAATAAAATCATACGCCCCCTTTTTTACTGCTTCCACCGCATTTTCTATACTTCCATGACCGCTGATCATAACAACGGGTATTTCGGGGTTAACAGCCATCATTTGTTGCAACACCTCCATGCCATCCATTTTGGGCATTTTGATATCACACAAAACCAGATCAAAGGTCTTGGACTGAAACAACTTCATGCCCTGTTCTCCATCAGCAGCCTCCTCCACTTGATATCCCTCATGCTGAAGTATGTCCCTCAATACATTACGAATTGACTTTTCGTCATCTATAATTAAAATAGAAGCCATCTTTTTACTCTGTTATAGGTCTGTAAAAGTGTCTAAATATGACAAATAACGACGTTAAAGATATCAAAAAAGGGTTGAAAGCCTTTTGAAGCGAATTCCCGCTAAAAAACTGATACCGGGTGCGGAATTATAAAATCTTCTACCGGCGGCATTGATGTCATTTCCAAGACTATAGCTTTGATCCAGCAAATTGTCGGCAGAGATAAAAAGATGCCATTGTTTCCCCTTTCTGTTGAGATGCCAACCAATTTCTGCCTGCAGCAACTGATAGGGCGCAGCCCATTCATCGTTGACATCATTCAAAGGCAGAGTTGAAGTTGCATTCATTTGCCAATGGCAGTAAAATCCTTTGACATGGCTTAATTGATTGCCAACAGTTAGTATATCTCTTGGCACACCTGTCAAAGATTTGCCGGATAGATTAGTAGTCCCTTGCTGGTATTGTCTGAATTGATAGGGTTGAAAGCTGTAGCCAGATTGCAAAGACAATTTCCATTTCGACACAGAAGAAGAAGGAATAATTTCCCATTGAACTGATGTTTCTATACCCGGCTGCGAAGTACTTCCGGCATTGATAAAAAACTCTGCTCCCGCGGCATTGTTCCTCCTGACAATGGCCTGATCAAGTTGAAATCGATACAGAGAAGCTGTCCAATTTAGACGGCCGGGAACAATATTCCAGCGCCACCCTAGTTCAATATTCCATCCGGACTCCGGCTGAAGCTCACCATAAAAATTTCCATCGGAGGGCCTGATTTCGGCTAATGTAGGTGGGGAAAAACCACGTGCTACCATCATTTGTACTTGCCAATGGGAGTTAATTTTTCTAGATATACTGAATCTAGGCGCTGCTATAGCAGATAGATTTTGATATGTTGGCCGACTACCAGGAGTTGAAATTCTTTCAAAGCTGAATCGCTGATTATTTATGCTAAGCCCAGCCTCCAATCGCCATTCCCGAACTTGCAAGGATAATTGTGTATAAGCAAACCACTGGTTGGCCATTAAATCATCTTTAAATTGCAGGGTATCGGGAAACCCTTTTTTATTAGAATGGTTGGTGACATCAGACCGCTGTCTAATCCATTCAATACCACTTATCC
>JBJTJJ010000468.1:0-9818 GCA_046095445.1 Sediminibacterium sp. | reverse complement strand
TCACACTCACACTTTTCTTAGTGCGGATAATAGGAGTCGAACCTACACGCCTCGCGGCGCCAGATCCTAAGTCTGGTGCGTCTGCCAATTTCGCCATATCCGCAGGGGGGCAAAACTAGTATATTTCAACGATTTTTTATCGCCCCAATATCAATTCGTAGTAAACCTTCTCGACTGGTTGCGGTGACCGGGCGCTCTGCCAGACCGCTGGCCCCACCTTTCACCACCTCTGTTACCGCCCCTAAACTCGGACTGGCGTTGCTGTGGTATTTGAACAGATGGGGTATGATTCACTCCGGCAGGAAACGGATGTTCCGCAACCACAGGAATACTTATACCAGTTAACTTTTGAATGTCACGAAGAAATTCTTTTTCCTCCTGATCACAAAATGAGATCGCTACACCACTGGCACCGGCTCTGCCTGTTCTGCCAATCCTGTGTACATAGGTTTCCGGCACATTGGGTAATTCAAAATTTATTACGTGCGACAGCTGATCTACATCGATACCCCGCGCAGCAATATCTGTAGCTACCAATACACGGGTAGTCCCATTTTTAAAATTGCTCAAAGCACGCTGCCTTGCATTTTGTGATTTGTTGCCGTGAATGGCTTCCGCAGTAAAACCCGAACGGAGTAAGTCCTTCACCACCTTATCAGCACCATGTTTTGTTCTGGTGAAAACGAGCGCAGTTTTGATGGACGCATCCTTCAGCAAATGGGCCAATAATAATTTCTTATTCTCGCGACTTACATGGTACAATTGTTGTCCGATGGTTTCCGCAGTAGAAGATACCGGCGTCACTTCCACACGCACCGGATTTTGTAAAAGAGAGGAAACCAGGGCTGCAATCTCTGGTGGCATGGTGGCCGAAAAAAACAGGGTTTGTTTTTTGGCAGGTACCTTGGCCAGAATTTTTTTCACGTCATGGATGAACCCCATGTCTAACATACGATCTGCCTCGTCTAATACCAGCATTTGAACCTGTTGCAATGAAATAAATCCCTGCTGCATCAGATCGAGCAGTCTGCCCGGAGTAGCTACTAAAATATCTACCCCCTTTTGTAGTGCCTGGGTTTGGGATAATTGAGAAACGCCTCCAAAAATTACTGTATGTCGCAATGGTAAATTCCTTCCATAGACCGCCAGACTTTCATCGATTTGTATAGCCAATTCACGTGTTGGAGTAACTACCAGTGCTTTGATGCTTCTTTTGGTTGTTGTTGCTTGTTGCTGCAGTGCAAGATTTTGTAAAATGGGAATGGAAAATGCAGCCGTTTTTCCCGTACCCGTTTGTGCACAGCCCAATACATCATTTCCCTGCAAGGCAGGTGGAATAGCTTGCGCCTGAATGGGTGTTGGATGTTGATACCCTTCTTGTTCTAATGCCTCTTGTATGGCAGGCATGATGTGCAATGAATGAAATGTCATTGAATAAAATATAAAAATGAACGTCAGCTAACATCGTGTCAACTGCGATATAACCAACCCGTAAATGATCTGAAAAACTTTGTCACGGAAGTGTGATCAGCCTGTAGAGCGCTTATATGAATACACAAAGGTAACGAAAATAAATGAATCGCTGTTTTGAATGCTTGCAGTAAGCAGCTTAATGATCTGTTTTAACAATACTTCTTACTAGTAATTCGAGATATTTTTTATCAACTGCATCGAAGTCATGTAACTCAACGCTATCTATATCCAACACGCCCCACACAATTCCTTCTGCTATCAATGGAACCACTATCTCTGAACGCGATAAACTGCTACAGGCAATATGTCCGGGAAACTTTTCTACATCAGGAACAACCAATGTTTCTGCCCGCTCCCAACTCGTTCCACAGACACCTTTTCCTTTTCGTATGCGCGTGCAGGCAATAGGCCCCTGAAAAGGACCCAATACCAACTCGTCTCCTTTGACAAGATAAAAGCCAACCCACAACCATTTAAATTGCTGGAACAATGCTGCTGATACATTCGCTAGATTTGCAATGAGATCGGACTCCCCGTTGATTAATGCTTCTATTTGCGGCAGCAGTGCTTCGTATTGTTCTTGTTTACTTCCGGTAATTACTTGTAAATCTTCTGCCATACATTATTGTAACCATTGTTTGAACAATGAAATTTTTTTCAGCTCTTCCTTTTCTGCCAATACTACTAAACCCATGAAGAGAATGATAAGTATCGTTGATACCACAAAGCGCATTACTTTACTTATTTCCATTCCACTCATCAACCACTCGAAAACTTGTCCGATCACAACCACCAATACTACATATCCGAGTAAGCGCATCACCTGATAGGGTATGGGATAAACTTTTTGCCCCCAATAGTAACTGATGATCATCATGCTTCCATAACAGGCCAGCGTTGCCCACGCACAAGCCATATAACTATAGAGTGGTATTCCCCAATAATTAATCAACAACGTTATCAATGCACCTGCAAATGTAATCCAGGCACCGGCCGATGTTTTATCGGCAAGTTTGTACCAAACACTGAGGTTATAATATACCCCCAGAAAAATATTGGCGAGCAATAATAGCGGTACCACTTTAAGTCCTACCCACATGGTAGGATTTTGTATGAAGTATTTCCAATAGTCCAGGTATAACATAACAACCAGGTACATCAGGCAAAGCGTGATTACAAAGAATTTCATAACACGTGCATAATGCCGGGCCGCATCTTCTTTCTCAGATAGCTTAAAGAAAAAGGGTTCCGCTCCTAACCTGAATGCCTGAACGCCCAGTGTAATTAAAATGGACAATTTATAACATGCTGAATAGATGCCTACTTCTGTTTGAGCAGCTTCTGTTCCCTTCACCGGCGCCCACCAGCCCAGCATAATCCGATCAAAAGTTTCATTCACCATACCCGCTAGTCCGGCAAAAATTAAAGGCCACCCATAGCTGATCATCTTCCACCAAAGCTCTTTATCTAACTTCCACTGAAATCTACTCCATTCCTTACTCAGTAATAGAAGCACTATACAATTTTGAATCAGATTGGCCAGAAGCACATAAAAAACTGCGGCTATTGGATTGTACCAGGAAGCACTGAAATGGTCGGGATGTTTTGATAACCAGGCAGGCCAAAGTGAAAGAAAAAAGATGACGAAAAAAATATTACCGAGTATACCTCCGATCTTGATGTATGCAAAGCGGATGGGTCTTCCTTGCTGTCGCAATTGCGCAAAGGGTACAATGCAAAGTGCATCAGTTGCGATAATGCCAACAGCCAGCCAAACATATTCGGGATGTTCGGGTAATTGTAGTAAAGCGGCTAATGGACGCGCCATCAAGACCAAAACACCTGTTAACACAAGTGTTGTCAGGAGGAGTGAGGTGGCTGCAGTATTATTGACAGCATCGCGTGGATGATCTTTAGTGAATCGGAAATATGCTGTCTCCATTCCATAACTGAAGATCACATTCATAAAAGGAATGATGGCATAAATCAATGACATCTCTCCATATTGTGCCGTACTGAACTGGTAGGTGAGAAATGGGGTCAGCAGGTAATTGATGAGTCTACCCGCCATGGTGCTGACTCCATACCACATGGTTTGTCCCGCTAATTTTTTTATTCCACTCACCGTCTACTTACATTTTTTTTGAATTCATACCGAAAGTAATCAATCTCCTTTGTTCTTATGTACATCCCTTTCCTGTTTTTGCCTGCGATTTTGTTCTTCAGGAAGGAATGAAGGATTGTTCACAATGGTAGAATCTGTCAACGTGTTGAGAAATGCGGTTAATTGTCCGATCTCAAAATTACTCAGAGCTATCCCATTTTGTAGCAGGGGATCTGTTCCCACAGGCCGTGGCCGGCTGTTTCTATAATGTTCAAAAACATTTTGCAGGGTTGCAAATCTCCCATCATGTCCGTAAGGAAAGCTCAGTGCCACGTTGCGCAGACTCGGAACCCTGAACGCAAGAGAATCTTCTTTCTTCCCGGTAATGGTCATTCTCCCCTTGTCTTGTAATGATTCATCAGCTTCCAGTCCGGCATTGCGGAAACTAAAATCGGTGAAGAAAGGAGGAGGATGACAAGTGGCACATTTTTTTTGATATATCTCATAGCCCAGTTGCTCAGGCAATATGAATTGTGTTTCTCCCCGCATCACCCGGTCATATTTGCTGTTGTAACTCACGAGGATAACTACAAACTGACTCAGTGCTTTTCCTAATTCAGCCGTCGATATTTTTTGTACACCAAATGCCGCTTGAAATTTTTTTCTGTAAGCTTCATTCTTATTGAGTTTCTCTAAAACACCTGCAATGGTCTCTCCCATTTCATTGTCAGCCGTTATAGGAGCCAGGGGCTGAAGATCGAGGTGCAGTATACCCCCATCCCACATAAAATTTTTCTGCCATGCCATGTTAACAATTCCCGGTGCATTGCGGTTGGTAAAGCCATTGTTGATGCCATGACTCAGTGGGTGATCATACGTCGCAAAGCCAGCAAATGATTGGTGACAACTACCGCAGGATATGGTTCCGTCTTTACTTAAAATCGGATCATAAAACAATTGCTTGCCCAATCCAATTCCTTCCCGCGTGAGCGGATTATCTTTGAAGTCATAGACAGGTGTCGGCCAGCCCTTGGGCACTGTGAGTTTTACAGGATGAGTTGCCACCCACCATTCACCTGCCTTCACCCAGGCAATGCAGGTGCCAATCATCAGCAGCAATACCAGGTTCATTCTTTTCATGGGGCAGGTGTTGTTTGTAAGCTGAACATGGATTGATAATTTCCTGCAATCTTTTGTGCGAGTTCTCCTGGAGAATGACAAGTGGGTTGCGCTGCAATGGAAAGTGGGGAAGGTCCATTGAACCAGTGTATCAAATCTGCCAGCAATACAAGCGTATGCTCCTTATTTATTTGCTGATTACCGGACAAGTTGAGATCAATTGATTTTACCACATTTTGGTTCCCTGCAAAACCACCGACATGATAAGAGAATTTTTTTCCGGGCATGGTGGAAGCAGAAGATATGCCTTCCATCTTAGCCATTACATATCCGGTATTCCAGGTCCAAAACATTCCCCTGGCAGGATCCAGCACACCTTTTTGTATGCCCCTCACATTTGTAGCACTATCAATGCCTAGCAGGAAATGTATGGATTGTATTTTTTTATTTTCAATCGGTAGCTGAATCCGGCAACTGCTGCTATCTGATAGATCGATGAGAAAATAACTCGCCGGCATCTTTGCCTTTTTTCCATCACTATAAGTAACAGAAAAATTAGATAGATAAAAAAGACATTTAGTTATTTGAAAAGATTCCCCTGCGGCATTCACATAGCTGCTGTCAAAATGAAATGGACTGTCCCCGCAGATAGGTTGTATAATTATATGGAGTGATTGAGCTGCCTCCGGTTTTTGAAAGCTCATGAGCGGAGGTAGTACCAACAGGCACAAAACAAATATGGTCCCAAACCATCTCATTCGTCACGATTTATTTTCTTCCTCAAAATTTTATTGAGGGAAGTCCTTTTTTTTGTTTCCAGCCGTTTTTCTTTGGATGCCGCCGTGGGTTGTGTTGCTTTTCTAATGGTTGGTTTCAACAGAGCTTTAGCCACCAATCTGTTCATTTTTTCAATCACCTCTTGTTTGTTGCTCCACTGGCTTCTGTATGTCTGCGATTTTACCAGCAGGCAACCATCTTGCAAAATGCGATTGGCCAGGCGTTGTTGTATCCACTCTTTTTGTTCGGGTGTAAGAAGACGTGATGAACCCACATGCCATCTTCCTTCCACCATGGTCTCTACCTTGTTGACGTTTTGTCCCCCCTTCCCGCCACTGCGGGCCGTCTGGAACTGTATTTCAGGGGTTATAACTATCTTCATATCGTAAAGTTCGCACAAATCATTTGATTCATTATGAGAATTGTCGTACAGCGTGTTTCAAGGGCTTCCGTTGAAGTTGAGCAGCAGGTCAGGGGTAGTATTGGAAGGGGTTTGCTGGTGCTGGTGGGAATTGAGGAAGCCGATAACAGGGAGGATGTGGATTGGATCGCCGGTAAAATTGTACAGTTGCGCATATTCCCTGACGAGCAGGGGGTGATGAATAAAAGTTGTCTTGAAACGGGCGGAGAGATTTTATTAATCAGTCAATTCACATTGCATGCCCTGACAAAAAAAGGAAACCGTCCTTCTTATATCCGCGCAGCGCGTCCAGAAATTGCCATTCCACTATATGAAGACCTGATTCAGGCATTGACGACTTTACTGGGGAGGTCGATAGCCACCGGTGTTTTTGGTGCTGATATGCAGGTAAGCTTAATCAATGATGGACCCGTAACTATATGGATGGATTCTAAAAACAAAGAGTAAAAATAATTCGTGTATGAGTTTAACCTTACAGGAAGCACAGGAAAGAGTCGATGGCTGGATCAACACCATCGGTGTGCGTTATTTCAATGAGCTGACCAATTTGGGTATTTTGATGGAGGAAGTTGGCGAACTCAGTCGGCTCATGGTACGTCGCTATGGCGAACAATCAGAAAAGGAATCGGATAAAGGTCGCGAGTTGGCTGATGAGATGGCTGATGTTCTCTGGGTCTTGCTTTGTCTTGCCAACCAGACAGGTGTCAATCTCACAGAAGCATTGGAGAAAAATTTCGACAAGAAAACCAGTCGGGATGCAGACAGGCACCAGCAAAATAAAAAGCTGCAATAGTTAATAGCAGGCATTGCCCTTGTCGGAAATCAACAGCGCCGCATTCCTTAACCATTCAATGGATTATAGTGTCTTTTTCTTTTTTCCGCCGGACTTCGCCATTTTTTCAATTTCTTCTACTGAACGCGGAGCACCTGCAGAAAGATTGCGGTATCCTTCATTGGTAATGAGCAGGTCATCTTCAATGCGTACCCCGATCGACCACCATTTTTTATCGCAATTGCTATTTGGCGGAATATAGATACCCGGCTCAACAGTGAATATCATACCGGGTTGTAAGGTAGAGCGGCTGCCCATATCATGTACATCCAGGCCCAGGTGGTGCGATGTGCCATGCGGGAAATAAATTCTTGCCTGGTTATCACTCTGAATGATGCCAAGTTGTTTCAACCCGGCTGTGATTACTTTCAGTGCAGCATTGTGTGGATCACTGAATTGATTGCCCGGCTTGCATACTGCGAAAGCTGCATCCTGTGCCGCGAGTACTAATTCGTAGATGATTTTTTGTTCCGGACTGAACTTGCCGTTGACAGGAATGGTGCGGGTAACGTCAGCGCTATAGCCATGGTATTCTGCACCGCAGTCATTGAGTAATAAATCTCCATCCTGCAGGGTTCGTTGGTTGGTTTCATAATGTAGTATGCAGGAGTTGGCACCCGATCCATTGATGCTCGGATATCCAACATACTCAGAACCGCGGCTCTTGAATTCATATTCCATCAATGCCTGGGCATCATATTCATGCATTCCGGGCTGTATGGTTCTAATCACACGATTGTGACCTTCAACACTCATGTTGATCACTTTTTCCATCAGGGCAATTTCTTCGGGTTGCTTAATACCCCTGAGCTGGTGCAGTATGGCAGTTGCAGGTGAGGGCATGGGTGTTTTTGCTGCCTGCAGCAATGCACTGTCCAGAGAGGCAGCCATATTCGCGAGCAAATCTCCCCGACCGGGATATTTGAATAAAATTTGTTCGGTTCGGAAGGAAGTAATGATGGTATCTAATTGAGCAAAATCGAGTAACCTGCCGGAGAACTGGTCGGTGGTAAAAACATTTTCCATTTGATATTTCTGCATCACACCTGCCGGTCCCAAAATTTTTCCGGTCCACATTTCTCTTTGTGGGTTGCGTGGTTGCACAAAAATGAATTCAGTTCCTGTTTTGCCCAGCAGGGTAACAGGTTGTTTGAAAAGCAGCAACATGGCATTGGGTTCTTCCAGACCGGTGAGGTAATAAAGATTTTTGCTGGGGGCGTAGATATAGTTGACGTCGTTGTTCCGCACTTTTTGTGGGGAAGCAAAGAACAGGGCCACTGAACGTTCAGGCATTTTTTCCCGGAAGGCGGCCCTTCTGCCCGCATGAAAAGCAGGTGAAAGGTAGTCATCAGGGTATTCAGAGATTCCCTGTGCTATTAAGAGGTTAGCGAACAATAGGGCGGGTAGCAGTAGTCGGAACATAATAATCATTTGAATAAAAGTAAATAAAAATATCCCGGCAGGAAAGCCGTTTAGCAGAAACGGGTCAGGGGGTGCTGCAATCGGTGAATCCCTGTTCTGTTTCGTAAACCAGTGCTAAACTTGTATTTTTGCTCCGCTATGACAACCTCTTCAGATCAATTATTGCCCGCAATTATTTCCCATGCCAAAGAGTATGGATTTGTTTTTCCCAGCAGTGAAATTTACGATGGACTGGGTGCTGTATATGACTATGGTCCTTATGGAAGTGAGTTGAAGAAGAATATTCGAGACCATTGGTGGAAGAGCATGACCCAACTACATGAAAATATTGTGGGAATAGATGCTGCTATTTTCATGCATCCGACAACCTGGAAAGCCAGCGGTCACGTAGATAATTTTAGTGACCCGATGATTGACAACAGGGACAGTAAAAAACGCTATAGGGTCGATCATCTCATTGAAGCCAGGGCTGAAGAGTTGAGCAAACAGGGAAAGGAAGAGGCAGCAGTGGCCTTGCTTTCCAACATGGAAACATTGCTTGCCGCAGAAGATTTTGCAGGATTATTGCAGTTGATCAAAGATGAGTCGATTGTATGCACTGTAAGTGGTACGGGGAACTGGACAGATATACGGCAATTCAATTTGATGTTTTCAACTCAGTTGGGTTCAGTAGCCGATGAATCGGATACTATTTACCTGCGCCCGGAAACTGCACAAGGAATTTTCGTCAACTTTTTGAATGTGCAGAAGACTGCGCGCATGAAGATTCCTTTTGGTATAGCCCAGACAGGTAAGGCATTCAGGAATGAGATTGTAGCCCGTCAGTTTATTTTCCGCATGCGGGAATTCGAGCAAATGGAAATGCAATTCTTTGTTCGTCCCGGTACAGAGGGAGAGTGGTATCGCTATTGGAAGGAAGCCAGGTTACAATGGCATCTGGGTTTAGGTATACCGGCTGAAAAATTTCGTTTCCATGATCATGTAAAGCTGGCGCACTATGCCAAAGAAGCATGTGATATTGAGTTTTCCTTTCCATTTGGTTTTCGGGAAGTGGAAGGCATACATTCCCGCAGTGATTTTGATTTGACGCAGCACCAACTTTATAGTAAAAAGAAACTGCAATATTTCGATAATGAGATCAATCAGAATTATGTGCCGTATGTGATTGAAACTTCTATCGGACTCGACCGCATGTTCCTATTGATTCTATCCCATGCCTATGAGGAAGAAACCATTCAGAAAGAGGATGGCTCAACTGATAGCAGGGTTGTTTTGCATATTCCGCCAGTATTGGCACCGGTTAAGCTGGCCATTTTGCCCCTTACCAAAAAAGATGGATTACCTGAAGTGGCCCGCGAATTGATGAATGAATGTAAACCCTACTTCAAATGTTTTTATGAAGAGAAGGATGCCATAGGTAAGCGCTATCGCAGGCAAGATGCTATCGGTACTCCTTTCTGTGTTACCATCGATCACCAGACACTGGAAGATAAAACGGTCACCATTCGTTATCGGGACAGCATGGTACAGGAAAGGGTATTGATGAGCCAGGTTCGTGAACTGGTGAGTGCACAATTAATCTAAGATACCCACGATCACTTCAGATAAAAGACCGCACTTTTTTATCCGTAGATTTCCAGGTGGATGGCTTTTTTATCGTAACCAAGAGC
>JBJTJJ010000467.1:0-3327 GCA_046095445.1 Sediminibacterium sp. | reverse complement strand
GGTGTGGAGCTTGGTATTGTACAAAAAAGCGGAAGCTGGTTTAGTTATGACAGCAACAAGCTTGGTCAGGGTCGAGATGCGGTGAAGAATTTGCTGCATGACAATCCCGAGCTTGCGGCTGAAATCGAAGCAAAAATTCGTGCTAAAGTGAGCGAGCAGAAAGCCGCCGCCACAGAAGCATAGCAAACGCCGCGGCGCCGGAAAGAAAACAAACACCTGCCGCGCAGGCCGCAGGAAAATAAAACCGGAGGGGGTTGCAGGAAATCTGAATGCTCGCGGGCAAATAAAAAGCAGGCTTCTGGCAACACACCTAAAAAGAAGTTTTCGTTGGGTTAGTTAGTACAACCGCCTTGGTCATCCGGGGCGGTTTTTTATTTTCAGGGCCAAGAAAAACGAAACAGCTTGAGTCAAAAGAATAGCTATATTTATTCAAACAGGAAACTTGCTATACGGCATAATGAAAAGGTGGGTGCGGCTGACCTTGTATTGGTTCATTCCGAAGTTAATCGTTCGCAACACCGAGCGACAAAGCAGCTCGGGGCCCGTGCTTCTGGTGGCCAATCATCCGGACTCATTTCTCGACGCATTATTGATCGCCGTTGCTTATCCACGACCGCTGCACTTTTTAGCACGCGGTGATGTATTCAATCGGCCCTGGCACAGAGCGCTGTTGCGACTGCTCAACATGTATCCTGTCTATCGCATAAGGGAAGGCAGACAACATGTTCACCTCAACAGAACAACCTTTCAGTTCTCCAATGATGTGTTGCAGAGAGGAGGCGCACTATTAATTTTTATAGAAGGCATTTGTCTGAATACCCACGAATTACAGCCCTTTAAAAAAGGAGCAGCAAGAATTGCACTCGAGGCGCGCGATCTGACCGGCTTTCAAATAATGCCAGTTGGCGTTGCCTACAGCGATTTCAACAGAATCGGAAAGGCGGCTACAGTTTGCTTTGGAAATCCTATCTATCCAACGCTACCCTTTGTTCACGTTCACGAGCAAGCCAATATCAACAGCTTCAATGAAATGATTTTTCCTCAATTAAAAGAGCTGATTCGGCCACCCGAAGCGCAGATAAACGAAAAGGGACCGGGCACAACAATCGCTGCGCTTGCCATTGCAAGGCTGCTAAACTACCCATTGTATTACCCCCTTAGCCGAAAAATTGCACGCCTTACCAAAGGGACTGTCTTTTATGATTCCATCTTGTTTGCAACGCTGCTTTTTTCTTACCCGATTTATTGCCTACTGGTTGCCTGGATAATGAGCCTGCTTGGGGTTAGCTCGGGAATGATTTTTATAGTAACATTTTTGGTTCCAGCCTCTGCTTTATACGCCCTCTCTTCCCGCCTTCAACTGAAGTATAAGGAGCATGGCGTATCTTCATAGCCGGCAAAAAACCAGCAAATGCAGGAAAAAAAACTACTTGGAAAAAGAAAAAGAATCGCGTTGGTAGCGCACGACCACAAAAAAATTGATTTGATGGAGTGGGCGGTACACAATAAGACAGCGCTTGCCAAGCATGAACTTATTGCCACCGGCACAACAGGCAGATTGCTGGAAGAAAAACTCGATCGACCGGTAAAAAAATTATTAAGCGGCCCGCTGGGCGGCGACCAACAAATTGGTGCCATGATAGCGAACGGAGAAATTGATATGGTATTCTTCTTTTGGGATCCCATGCAGGCACAGCCACACGATAGCGATGTAAAAGCATTGCTTCGGCTTTGTGTTGCCTGGAATCTGCCCATGGCTTGTGATCGGGCCACGGCAGACTTTATCATGACATCTCCGTTTATGCACGAGGAATACGAGGCAACACAGCCGGATTATTCCGGGTATTTAAACAGGACCATTTCAGACCATGAATGAATTGTTGTTGAGACCCTGGCAGATGTCCGATGCAATTTCTTTGGTAGAGATTGCCAACAATCCGCGCATTTATAAGTGGCTGAGGGATGCGTTTCCCGTTCCCTATACACACCAGGATGCTGTTCACTGGATTTTGCATGCAGGGAAAAACCATCCCCCGGAAAGTTTTGCTGTAGTAAACAAGGGAACGCTCGTTGGTAGCATTGGATTTGTTCCGGGAACTGATGTTTACAGAAAATCTTGTGAGATTGGCTATTTCATAGGAGAGCCCTATTGGGGGACTGGTATCGCAACCGAAGCGCTTCGATTGCTCACCGAACATATTTTTTCCTTACAAATTTATGTGCGCATACAGGCGAAGGTGTTCAGCAACAACAGCCGATCAGTCCGTGTCCTGGAAAAAAACGGATTTGAGCTGGAAGCCACGTTGCACAATGCCGCGTATAAGAACAATGAAATACTGGACGAACAGGTCTGGGTAAAATTTAATCAGCATGAAAAATAATTTCATTTCAATAATGCTTGTTACCGGATTGGTAGCAGGCATTTCAGCAAAGGCACAAACATCTCCGCCCCCCGCAAAGACAGCAGACATGGCCGCGGCGGCCAGAATTTTTGACTTGCAATTTACGCAACAAGAGCTCGACAGTATGTACGATGGCATGCAGGAGAACCTGGCCAATTACCGACTTATGCACAAACAAAAACTGGCTAATAGCGTTCCGATGAGTCTGTGGCAAAGTCCTTTACTGCCCGGTATGACGATTCAACAGGGAAAAGACAATATTCGCTGGAAACTACCCAAAACATCGCTTCCCGAAAACAGAAACGAGCTGGCATTTATGAGCATTGCAGAGCTGGCATATCTGGTGAAGAACAAAAAAATATCCTCTGTCGACTTGACTAGCTTCTTCATCAACAGAATCAAAAAGTATGGTGATACGCTGCAATGTGTGATATCAATCACGGAAGAAATTGCGATGGAACAGGCGAAAAAAGCAGATGAAGAAATTGCATCAGGAAAATACAGGGGCCCGCTTCATGGCATCCCCTACGGGCTAAAAGACTTGTTCGCCGTGCGTGGAACTAAAACAACATGGGGTGCTGCACCCTATAAACAGCAGGTAATCGATGAAGACGCCTTTGTATACCAGCGATTACAAGAAGCAGGTGCTGTATTGGTTGCCAAGTTTACTTTAGGCGCATTGGCGATGGGTGATTATTGGTATGGCGGCAGAACACGCAACCCCTGGAATATTAATACCGGCTCTTCCGGCTCTTCTGCGGGATCGTCATCTGCAACTGCAGCCGGACTAATTCCATTTGCTATAGGTACAGAAACCTGGGGCTCTATCATATCTCCTGCATCTACTTGTGGACTCAGCGGACTGCGACCAACATTTGGTAGCATCAGCAGAAGCGGGGGCATGACACTGAGCTGGAGTCTAGAC
>JBJTJJ010000466.1:0-1272 GCA_046095445.1 Sediminibacterium sp. | reverse complement strand
CCAATAGCGAGGTCCGGGCTCACAGGAGGCAGATCGGTATTCATTTAAGTTCTTTGAATAAAAGAAGGTGGCAAAAGTTTCAGTGTAGTTATAATTTCCACCGGGAGTTGAAGTAGTTTGGGCATTGCCGATGAGGGAACAGAAAGATATCACCAGGCAAACAAGGAGTAGTGAACGATGCATGCTATTTCATTTAGAGTTTAAAAATACCAAATATTCAGGAAGCTGTTCTGAATAAAATTACAAAGTTGTGATAATACGTTTTTGGTCTCGGGAATGTTACGCAATCGGGAAAAATTTCGGTGATGGGCATGCGTTCGTAGGAATGAAAGATGAACTGATTTAATTTTAAAAGATGAATGACACAATTGCATTCATGATCTAGAATTTATTCCTCTTTTTCAAAAAAATCATTATGGAAAAATATTTGTTCCTCATACTACCTGTCTATTTCGTTGTTTATTTTTTATGGGCATTTGTTATCAGGAGCTGGATGGTGTATCGAAGTACCGGCATCAATCCGATGGTTTTGCCCAGGGATGACAGCGCTTATGGGTTAGTAGGATTTTACTTTAAACTCACGGTAGCCGGAATATTCGTTTATGTGTTGTTGTATGCCTGGGTTCCGGGCAGTCATAGATTTTTCTTGACTATTCAACTTCCCTATTCAGATGACTTTCAGGGGATGGGCTTAGTGATATTAGGTGTAGCGATGGTATGGACAATCATTGCTCAGGGGAATATGAAAGATTCCTGGCGGGTAGGCATTGATAGTGAGCGGAAGACGGAATTGATTACTGAGGGCCTTTTCCGATACAGCAGGAACCCTATTTTTTTGGGTATGTTGTTGGTGCTGGCAGGTTTGTTTTTGGTAACACCCAATGCTGCAACCCTGATTTTTTGGGTAGTTGGGTATATACTGATACAGGTACAGATAAGGTTGGAGGAAGAATATTTGCGCAGGCAGCATGGGGAAACTTATGCTACTTTCTGCAGGAAAGTATCCAGAAGATTGATTTTGTGAGCAACCCAATTGCACGTTAGTGCCCTTCGCCCCAACCTTACATTGAAAAACTACTATTCAATCAGAACCGAACTTTTGATTATATATTTTTATTGCATCATTTGCACTTGCAAAATATTGTTCTGAAGATAAGATACCGTGTATGTCAGAAGCCATAGATAGAGTTAAAGCACCATAAAGTAGTCCCTCGCCCGTTGTAGCAAAATAAACCTGATTGACTGATAGCGCTGCAACAAAAAGACCCAGGG
>JBJTJJ010000465.1:0-8026 GCA_046095445.1 Sediminibacterium sp. | reverse complement strand
CAATATCCGAAGTTCAGAGGTGCCCGGATAGAATATGTTTTTTTTCCAATCCTGTGATGTGAAGGGGAAGGCTTCAATGAATTTTTCTCCTTCATAGATTTGGAGAACGGGTCGTTTACTAAGGTTCAAGTTGATGAATTTGATGCGGATGTTGCCGTAATCTTCTTGTTTTTTGGTGCCGATTTTTATGGTGTCACCCTTTACAAGCGTACCTCCCAGAGAGTCAGTGATAGCGCCTTTATTCAATAGTAAAAGGAAAGATTGTTTTTCTTTAAAAGGGTATTGAACTGTGATTGTTTTCTGGGAACTATCTATCAGCAAAGTAGATCCTGCAACCGGGCGAAAAAAGGTATCACATAGAATTATTCCGCTTGTATCTATTTGTTGAATACTTCGCTGCAATTTTATTTGAAGTGGTTTCAGCAAGTCCTGCTTTCCATTGTCCAGACTGGTAGAATAGCGCAATCGCTTATCCTCTTTATTTACTACTGCTTTAACAGCAGGTTGTCCGCTAGAGGAAGCTGTAGGTTTCGGCTCTAACGCCTGGTAGGCATACAGGGTATCGGGTTGAATGTTACCTGGAATTATTTTTTTTGGGAGGAAGGCAAATAGCTGGGTGCTGTCATCATATTTTTTATTGAATGCACTTTTGACTACAAAAACCTGAAAGCTGTCTTTGGGTAAGAAGTTGAATTGGAATTCCCCTTTTCCGTTCAGTTTGGTCGAGTAGGGTGGTTTGATTTTGAAAACAGCGGTGTCTGAGAGGTTCTTGTGTAAGATTACCCAAAGTGTTGAGTCTATCTTGCCGCTTGCTGCGAGAATTACTTTTCCTCGATAGCTGAGTGTATCGAGGCGAGGCCCCGTAGAAAAAGTATAGCTGAAGTCGCGCGCAATATTGCTTTCGTTGACATCCCGAATGGCTTCCCCAAATTGAAAAGAGTAAGTTGTATTACTGCGCAGGCTATCTTTTATTTTGATGGTTACGTTCCTGAGTTTATAATCTACCTGTGGCTGATTGGTCATATCAGGGTTCACTATCAGGTGTTTGAAGATATCGCTGACGCTCACGTATTCATTGAAAGTTAGGGTGATAAGCTTTGGCTGTACGTTCAGGGAGGAATCTTTAGGAGTAGCCATGATCAGAACGGGTGGAAGCGAATCCCTTGGACCTCCGCCGGGAGGGATAACGTTGGCACAGGATCCTATGAGTAGCCAAACTCCCAACAGGGGAAGTAGGAAGAGAATGAAGCAGACAGAACAGGGCGGTGCAATTTTTTTCATGCGTAGCAAAGGTAGCAGTAAATCAGTTCAATGAAGAATACAGGTTGGAAAGCTGGCTGAGGCTTTTTTATGGGGTGAACGTATTCTTTCTACCTCCCAGTGAACATATCTGTTAGGTGGATGTTATTGAAATACATCTAAATAATTATGTCAGCAACTTATTCTATTAAAACAGTTATTCGTATACCGGTGAGTATGGACAAGGCCTGGGATTTTTTCAGCAGGCCCGATAACTTGCAACAGATTACGCCCGACCACCTGGGTTTCAAGATTATATCGCAACATCATGGACAACAAATGTATGCCGGTCAAATTATTGAGTATAAAGTAAAGCCCCTGTTAGGAATTCCTTTGTATTGGATGACAGAAATTACGCAGGCGGTAGACAGGAAGTATTTCATTGATGAGCAGCGGGTAGGGCCTTATAGCATGTGGCATCACCAGCATCATTTTCAGGAAATTCCCGGCGGTGTGGAAATGACCGACATTGTACATTATCGACTACCCCTTGGTTTTCTTGGTGATATAGCACATGGCTTATTTGTTAAGCAACAACTTCAGCATATTTTCTCCTATAGAACGCAACAGGTTGAATCTATTTTTGGTAAATGGACCAATGTAGCTGAATAATAGTGGCGGATTATTTCAGTTCTGTTAACGGACTCACATTATTTCCTTTGTCAATGCTAACAACAAAGGTTCTGTTGCCGGCTGTTTCAGGGTATTCGTTGAGGCGGACATTGATTCGGGTACGTTGAGGAAAAACCTGTATCAATTGCGCGTCAATGAAACGAGGCTCTTTTCCGGGAGGAAGCACCAGCAGACCAATACCTTTTATTTTTTCCTGACCACTGTAAGCAACTTCAAAACTGCCACCTTCTTTTTTAATGATCCTGGGTGATTCCGGACTACTGTCATCTATCCAAGGGGTTGAGGGAACGAGGGCAGGGTATCTGTAATAATTGTTTTGAAGACTATCACACCAGCCGTTGGGATTATTTTCGAAAGATTTACTGCTAAAATAGACACTACCCTGAGTGCCACGGAAGCTACGGAGCTCTTTTAATTGAGCTGGAAGTTCGTTGGGGTTTTT
This sequence comes from Sediminibacterium sp., assembly GCA_046095445.1. Lineage (GTDB taxonomy): Bacteria > Bacteroidota > Bacteroidia > Chitinophagales > Chitinophagaceae > Sediminibacterium. The sequence goes on along the minus strand of JBJTJJ010000465.1, from coordinate 5,652 downwards.
CCAGCCAGTATTACTTCCGGCTCTGTAAAACCCGTGTCCAATATATAAGTGCCGGCCATAACTATTATCGTTCCACCATTTCAATAAAACAGAATAATCTGCTAATGCATGACCCCGCTCCCAATAGAGTTGGGGAACCACATAGTCAATCCAGCCCTTTTGCAACCAAAGAAGTATGTCTGCGTAGAGGTCGTCATAATTGGTTTGACCGGCTTTGGTATTACTTCCCATGGGGTCTTGGCTGCTGTTGCGCCATACGCCGAAAGGACTGATGCCGAATTTTACCTGAGGATTTACTTCCCTGATTGCCTGGTGCAGGTTCAGGATGATGCTATCGCAATTGCTGCGGCGCCAATCATCTTTTTTCATACCCTTCCCCCACTCCTGAAAAGTTTTTTCATCGGGAAATTCTTTGTTGGGAATGCGATACGGATAAAAATAGTCATCCATGTGAATGGCATCAATGTCATATCTCTTAATAAGGTCTTTCACAACTGCCACTGTAAACTTTCTAACTTCCGGTAATCCGGGGTTATAATATTTTTTATCACCATAAATCAGGAACCAGTCCGGATGAGTGCGGGTTGGGTGATTAGGCGCAACGGAAGATCGGGTGATGTTGAATACAGCCCGATAAGGATTCAGCCATGCATGAAATTCCATCCCTCTAAGATGTGTTTCCCTGATCATGAATTCCAGTGGATCGTAATAGGGGCTGGGTGCTAATCCTTGTTGACCTGTCAGGTATTCACTCCAGGGTTCCAGTGCAGAAGGGTAAAATGCGTCTCCGGAGGGTCTTACTTGCATGACGATAGCATTCATGCCGTTTTTTTGGTGCATGTCAAGTAATCGGATGAAGGAAGCTCTTTGTTCATCGGGCGACATCTGTTTGCTTCTTGGCCAGTCTATGTTCTCTACTGATGCTACCCAGACTCCCCTGAATTCGTAATTGGGTGATTTTGTTTGCGCTGATGAAAAAAGTATGGAATGAATCATCAGTAATCCTAGAAGGGAGCGGCCAATAAAAATCTTTCTCTGAATCATATTAGTTATGTCGTATAACAAAATATTAGTTTTCCCAAACCCGTAGACCTTCACTGCAGTTGGCACAAATATCAATGTTCTTTCGTCCATTCATCAATTGTTGCCGGAACTGTTGATATGCTTCACTCTGCCATACTTCCCGGAAAGGTTTCTCTTTCAGATCACCGAGTCGATGCAGGGCATCTTTATCGAAGCAGCAGGGCACTACCAGTCCATCCCAGGTTATAACATTCGCATGCCATAGTTTCCAGCACTTATTTTGTAGGCCATTTTTAACCTGCATAACTCCGTGTTTATCTTTTTTATATCTACTGTATTTATTGTTGAGTGGGATTAGTTGATGGGGGTCGTTTTCATAGTCATAGACCTGGGCTGTTTTGAAGCGAACCTGGTCAACGCCGATTTCCTTTCCCAGCTGACGAACTTCGTCTAACTGGTGTTCATTGGGTTTAACCACGAGGAACTGAAAAAAAACAAAGGGTGTTTTGCTGTTCAATTCTTTTTTCCAGTGAACGATTCGGCGAGCCCCTTCCAGCACCTTATTAAGATGCCCACCCACACGGTATTGTTCATATATCTCCTGGGTAGTACCATCAATTGAAATAATCAATCTGTCCAGACCACTTTCAATAGTTTCTTTGGCTTTTTCATCGGTCAGGTAATGAGCGTTGGTCGATGTAGCAGTATAAATACCTTTCTGGTGGGCATACCGTACCATGGCCAGGAATTCCGGATTCAGGTAGGGTTCTCCCTGAAAATAAAAGGTCAGATAAGACAGGTCCCGGTGAATATCATCGATGGTCTGGCGAAAAAAATCCTGTTGAAGCATACCGGTTGGCCGCGTAAATGCCCGGAGGCCGCTGGGGCATTCCGGACAGCGCAGGTTACAGGAAGTGGTAGGTTCAAAAGAAATTGCGATAGGCAGCCCCCATTGAACAGGTCTTCCGCTGATTTGGGAAAAGAGATAAGAGGCATACACCTTCGCTGCATTCCATCCTCTTCTGGCTGTAAATTTCGATAACCAGGTTAGACTATCGTTCCAATTGAAATATGCCATCGGTGTAAAAATACTACTATCGAATGACAAGAAGACCGCATAAAAATTTTTAATACTGCTTTTGTTAACCTCAAGGAATATTTTTTACGAAATACCTAATTTAAAGGTAAGAATTGTGTTATGGATTCGTCTACTTGCTAGAGTTGTAATCAGCGCTTTAATTCGGTTTTTTGCAAAGCCCATGAGGATCATATCAATCAAATCAACGATCAGAAGACATGTAGTGTATTCAAAAAGGGACAGGTACTTTTTAGCGAGGAAGGTCGGCCGTTGGGAGTTTTTGTGTCAGTGAAGGAAAAGTCAAAATGTCTCACATGGGGGATGATGGAAAGGACCAGATCATCCTTCTGGTAAAGGCAGGTGATATTTTGGGGTACGTTTTCGTATCAATGGAATTTTGGGTGTATTTACCCTCGTAGTTGGCATACTCCTGATAATCAGGGGCTTGAATTTGAACATCCCCTCTCTGAGTCCCTACCTGCAGATGGGCACCTCCGGAACCGCCATCGATTGCGGGCCTTTATTTAACAAATAATTGCTTCCCATATTGATGCGTTCGCATCTAAAAAGGTGTAACTTTCAGTATACTTTTTTTAATTCTGCTGCGGTTTTCTGCAGCCAACAAAGAGGGTATAAACGTTTTCTCATAAGCAGTTAGTTTTGGTTGAGGTCCCGATTTCCATCGGGACCAATTTTTTTACTGCCCGAAAAACTTTTTTGATAACCAATATCCTATTCCACAACCCACACTGTCTGCCAACACATCGTTGATTTCAAAAGCCCTGCCCAGGTTCATTTCCCGCTGAATAAATTCAACAGCTATTCCATACAAAACACCAACAATTGCAATCAACAGAAACCATTGTTGTCGCCTGGTATTCGATAAAAAGCTGTTGTGCAAGGGCCAGCAAAAAAGGATACACCAACAGGCAAACAATGCCAGGTGTACCAACTTATCAGCATGAATCTTCGCTAACCAGGGGAAGGCGGGTACAGAAGAGCCCGGCATAGTAAATAGCCAGAGCGTAAAAACCCACCAGATAATTGCGGGAATAAAATGTTGTAATTGGATGGGACGGGAATTGTTCATCGCAAGATGAATTATCCTACCATCGCAGCATAGGCCTCACTGCTCATCAGTTGTTCAACTGATGCAGGATCTGCAATCGTCATTTTGATCATCCATCCATCACCATAAGGGTCGGAGTTCACCAACTCAGGTTGCTTTTCCAACAAGGGATTCACTGATACAATCGTGCCGGCTACCGGAAGAAAAAGATCACTCACCGTTTTCACCGCTTCCACTGTTCCAAAAACCTCATCGGCTCCAAGGGATTTACCCACGGTAGAGATGTCAACATAAACGATGTCTCCCAATTGATGCTGTGCAAAATCGGTAATGCCAATAATAGCTTCCGATCCTTCCAGTCGGATCCATTCGTGTTCTTTGGTGTAGCGGAGTTCGGCGGGATAATTCATGGTAAGAAATTATTTGTCTGCAAATATTGTAAAAAAATCATTCGGTTGGTGTTGAAATTCAGGACACTTGTTCAAAGTACAATAAAATATGGTCCCGAATAAAGTTTTCCTGTTCCGGTAACGATAGAGCCGGTAATTCCTTCAATTGGGTAAAATGAGGCCATCCTTCCTCATCTTTTCCATCCTCCCTGTAGTAACCACTACTTTTTAGCACGCGACACATGGCCACATGCATCAGGTCCTGCTTTTGTTCTTTGCTGATTGACTCCCGGATGAATCCCGTTTCCTGAATGCCAATCAGAAAAAGAATCGTTTCCAGGTCGGGTTTTTTTCCAAAACGCTCCGTCAGTTCTGCCTCCAGCTTCCACCAGCGCTGCTGTAAATCATCTCCGGTAAATCTCATAACTCCGCAAAGGTAATAAAGGTTATCGGCCCTTCTTCCCCCGGCAAAAGTTATCTTTGCGAAAAATTGCCTTTTTTATGTTACAGGTGAGTGTACTGCGAAATGATCCGGCCCATGCCAAGGCGAGGCTCTTGCTCAAAGGATTTCAGGAGACAGAATGGGTAGATACCATTCTGGAACTTGATGATCGCCGGAAGAAAACACAGCTAGATTTTGATCAAAACCAAGCTCGCCTGAATCAGTCATCGAAACAGATAGGATTGCTCATGGGTTCGGGGAAAAAGGAAGAGGCGGAGCAATTGAAAGCTGAAGTAGCTGAACTCAAGGCAACCCTTGATCCACTCAAAGAACAATTGCAGCAATTGGAAAAACAGTTGCATGATGCGCTGGTCATTCTGCCCAATCTCCCTGCTCAACAGGTACCAGCCGGTAAATCTGCAGAGGACAATGAAGTGGTTCGTACCGGAGGTAAAGAACCTGCATTGCCTGCGGATGCAAAGCCACACTGGGACCTTATTCAAGACTATCGACTGGTTGACTTTGAAACAGGGGCAAAAATTACAGGTCGCGGATTTCCTCTATATATAGGGAAAGGAGCAAAATTGCAAAGGAGTTTGGTGCAGTATTTTCTCGATTTCAATACCGCAGCCGGCTACACTGAATATCTTCCTCCCTTCATGGTCAACGAGAGTTCCGCCTTTGCCACCGGTCAGTTGCCCGATAAAGAAGGTCAGATGTATTTCATGGAAGCAGATCAGTTTTATCTGATTCCCACTGCGGAAGTTCCGGTTACCAATATTTACCGAGATACCATCGTTAAGGAAGAAGATATGCCCATTCGCATGACCGCCTATTCTCCTTGCTTCAGAAGAGAGGCAGGAAGTTTTGGAAAAGAGGTACGCGGATTGAACAGGGTTCATCAGTTTGAAAAAGTAGAAATTATACAAATCGTTCAGCCCGAGAAGAGCTATGCTGTGTTGGATCAAATGGTTGAACATGTAGAGAAATTGATTCAATCACTGGAATTGCCGTATCGTATTTTACGCCTTTGCGGCGGAGATATGGGATTTGCCAGCGCACTTACCTATGATTTTGAAGTATTCAGTGCTGCCCAGCAACGTTGGCTGGAAGTGAGCAGCGTGAGCAACTTTGAAAATTTTCAAACCAACCGCATGAAATGCCGTTACAAAGATGCGCAGGGTAAGATGCAGCTCACACACTCCCTCAATGGTAGTGCTCTTGCGTTACCCAGGATATTGGCCTGCTTGCTTGAAAATAACCAGTCATCCAATGGCATCAGCATTCCTGCAGTTTTGCAACCCTATTTTGGCAGCGACAGAATCAGCTTATCTTAAAAAAATTATATGCTAGTAAAATGGCTAAAAAGGGCTGGCTTTTTATTGCTTGCCTTGTTCCTGTTGCTCAATGTGATGGTGGCGAGTCATGCGTATTACCTGACTCACTTTTTTGCTGATGCACCTCGTCCTCCCCAAATGAATGAGATGAGTTGGTCAGCCAAAACCAAGGCTATCTTATTGGGAATGCCTCTTCCTAAAAGTAAAGTAGTGGATAGCTTTCAGGTACCCCATCGCACAATTAACATCACCACAGATGATGGACTTGTATTGGAAAGCTGGATTTCCCCTTCTGCTTTATCAGTTTCAAAAGG
>JBJTJJ010000464.1:0-11048 GCA_046095445.1 Sediminibacterium sp. | reverse complement strand
GTGTATTGATTATGCTGTTGCACACAATATTTCTATCAAACAGGCAGATGTCAGTGCCCGTATAGCTCAATTACAGGCAGATCAGGCCAAGTATAATTTACTTCCCAACGTTTCGGCAAATACCGGAACGGGTATGCGGTTTGGACGATCCATTGACCCTACCACCAACTCATTCGCTACCACCCAGTTTCTTTTCCAGAATTTCGGTGTGAATGTGGGCATGCAGGTATATAACTATGGTCGACTGAAAAATACGGAACAGGCAGCTATATTTAGTGCCAAAGCTGCCCTGCAGGATGTCGAAAGAGCTGCTTATGACATATCGATGAATGTGGCCACATTTTATCTACAGATTCTGGCTGCCCGCGAGCAAACCAACATTACTAAAGTACAAATTGGTCAGAGTCTAGCACAGCTAGATATCACCCGCAAGCGGGTGGAAGCAGGAGTAATTCCTGAATTAAGTCTGGCAGAGATTGAAGCACAATTGGCTTCTGATAGTAGCAATTATTTCAATGCCCTAGCTTCTGAACAACAAAACCTACTTAACATGAAGGGTTTGCTGAACCTGGATCCTTCAACTCCTTTTAATGTGATTACTCCCCCGGTTGACAAGATACCTCTGGAGTCATTTGCAGACCTTCAACCTGAGCTTGTTTATCAAACTGGTTTGGCCAATCAACCACAACAAAAAGTGAATGCCTACCGGTTGCAGGCGGCACAGAAAAATGTGCTGGTCTCTAAAGCACTTGCCTATCCAACCCTGACAGTCGGGGGTAACATCAATACCAACTTTTCTAATGCAGTAAAGTATGTAAGTGGATTTACTTTTGGTGGGTACAATCCGGTGACCGGACTTGAACCCATAGTCAACATTGGCGCCAATAATTATTTTGTGCAAAATCCTATTTATAAACCTGTACAGTCCACGCGCTCATTTGGTCAAATGTTCAATGGTTGGGGACCTCAATTGGATAGGAACCTAGGACAGAACCTTGTGTTGAATTTGAGTATTCCCATTTTCTCCAACCACCAAGCCAGAACATCTGTGAAGCAATCTCAATTCAATGTAAAGCAAGCAGAGTTGCAAAAAGATGCAGCAGACCTGAAGTTGAAGCAGGATATCTATCTGGCCTATACCAATGCAGTAACTTCATTGCAGCGATATAATGCAAGTAAGAAAAGTGTAGAAACTGCCCAAAAAGCGTATGACTATTCATTAAAAAGATATGAGATCGGATTGCTGGGATCTCTCGACCTGATCACCAATCAAAATAGTCTTCTGCGTGCCAAATTACAGCTGCTATCCAATCAATTCGATTATGTTTTCCGCATGAAGCTGCTGGAATTGTATAAAGGACAAGGAATTAAACTATAGAACAAAATAACTCAGAGGTAAAAAATAAGGTATGAAAAAGAATCTCATTTGGATCATTTCAATATTGATCGTAGCTATTGTAGCTCTTGTCTTTGCCAAGAAAAAAGGATGGGTAGGAAAAGAAGAGGGAACCAAAGTGACTGCTGAAAAAGCAGAACTAAGAACCATTATTGAAACTGTCAATGCCAGCGGAAAAGTATATCCTGAAATCGAAGTGAAGGTTAGTCCGGACGTTAGCGGTGAAATCGTTGAACTCACCGTGAATGAGGGAGACAGCGTGGTTAAAGGTCAAATTCTCGCCAGGATCTATGCTGATATTTTATTGAGTCAGCGCGATCAAGTGATGGCAGGCGTTAATCAGTCCAGAGCCCAGCTAGCCAATTCTCAGGCGAGCATTGCCGGATTGAAAGCACAGGTAGATAATCTCAAGGTAATTTATGAGCGCCAGAAAAAATTGTTATCAGAGAAAGTAATTTCCAGAGCAGAATATGAACAGGCAGAACAAAATTTGTTAACAGCAACTGCTAATTACAATGCAGCTCGAGAAGGCATTAAAAGCAGCGAAGCCTCAATTCAAAGTGCATTGGCACAATTGCAGCGTGCAGATAAAGATGTTTCCCGAACTGTGATTGTATCACCCATGAGTGGTATCATCAGTCTCATGAATGTGAAGAAAGGAGAACGGGTAGCGGGTAATAGTTTCAATATTGGTACTGAAATGATGCGTGTGGCAGATATGCGAAGTATTGAAGTGCGGGTAGATGTGGGTGAAAATGATATCCCCAAAGTGAAACTGGGTGATACCGCATTGATTGAGGTAGATGCCTATTCCGGAAGAAAGTTCAAAGGGCTTGTTTATAAAATTGCAAATCCCAGTACTACATTGGGAGGGGCTGCTGTGAATACAGAAGTTACCAGTTATAAAGTTCACATTCGTCTGCTGACAGATAGTTACAGTGATTTGATGAAATCATCCGGAGGGTTCCCTTTTAGACCAGGAATGAATGCCAGTGCTGATATCCAGACTCAGACACGTTCAAATGTTTTGTCTGTTCCTTTGAATGCGGTAACACCCCGCGATAAAAATGCCAATAAAAATGACAAGACAAAAACAGCAGAAAATGGAGCAACTGAAGCAAAGAAATCTATTGCTGATGATGATATGGACCTGGTAGTTTTTGTCTTGCAACCCAACCAACGTGTAAAGCAGGTAAAAGTAAAAACAGCAATTCAAGATCTTAATTACATAGAAATCCTCAGTGGCATAAAGTCCGGTGACCAGGTAATTACCGGGCCCTATTCGGTAGTGAGCAAGACATTGAAAGATAGCTCTTTGGTCAAAGTGGTGGCGAAGGAACAATTGTTTGAGGAAAAGAAAAGCAAATAAGTTTTCTGATTCCGTTCGTATGTTTGCAGTCAATAGTTGATTGCATGCAAATCGGGATCATCGGTAGTGGAAGTTGGCCAACTGCTTTAGCCAAGGTATTGACTGATAATGGGCATGCCATCAATTGGTGGATGCATGCTCCGGCAATTATTCATCAGTTCAAGAAAAGAGGTCACCATCCTGCCTACTTATCCGCTATTCAATTTGATTTATCGAAAATTTCTTTTTTCGAAGAATTGACTTTGACCATAGAGTCTTCTGACTGTATTTTTATAGTTGTTCCGGCTGCCTATTTACAAAATGCTTTGGCTGTATTGCCCCAGGATATTTTTCAGGGGAAGAAAATTGTTTCGGCTGTGAAGGGAATATTACCTGAATCCAACGAACTCCTCAACCAGTATTTGGAGCGTGTATTTTCAATTGTCCCCGAGAATTATTTCACCTTGCTGGGGCCCAGTCATGCGGAGGAAATTGCTTCAGAGAAACTCACTTATCTTACTATTTCCGGACTTGATCAAAATCAAGCAGGTACTATTGCCGGCTTCTTTCAAAATGATTTTGTACAAACCCGCACCAATGATGATATATGGGGGGTGCAATATGCTGCCGTTCTAAAAAATATATATGCATTGGGTGCAGGAATAGTTCATGGTCTGGAATACGGAGATAATTTTCTGAGTGTATTTGTTTCCAATGGTACACGGGAGTTGGTTAATTTTCTTCGAACTATTTGTAATGAGGATAAATCAATTGATCAGCCCCGCCGAACTTATGCATCTTCTGTTTATTTGGGAGATTTGCTGGTTACTTGTTATTCCCTGCATAGCAGAAACCGAACTTTCGGTAATATGATAGGAAAGGGTTATTCTGTAACCGCAGCTAGATTAGAACTCAACATGGTAGCTGAGGGATATTATGCTGCCAGGTGTATTCATACGATCAGCAAAGAAATCAATTGTCCTATGCCGATAGCTGATACAATCTATGAGATTCTATTCCATCACTTATCAGCAGCAGAGGGAATGCGTCGGCTTGAAAGCACACTTATCTAAATGAATCAAGGGACCTTGAAAAAATCGGCTGCAATCTGGTCAGCCAATAACTTCCCCTCTCTTGTTAAACGCAGGTGATTGTCCTGCAACTGTATTAATTGACGTTCTCTTTTGACATCGGCATCTTGCAGAAGTTGTTCAACTTCCTTTTTCCCCCAGCGTTTCTCCACTTCATTCAAATCAATTCCCTCCATGGTTCTAAGTGCAATCATGATAGATTCATTCCAATTTTCAGCGGGAGATAATTTTTCGGAAGTCAATGGCAGACGATCTTCTTTGATTGCTTTTTGGTAAAGTGAATTGTTTTTTATGTTCCACATTCTTTGCTCACCATTGTAAGAATGTGCAGAGGGACCTATTCCCAGATAGGGTATCTTTTTCCAGTAGGCACTGTTGTGGCGGCTTCTTTTTCCGGGTAGAGCAAAATTGGAAATTTCATAGTGTTCATATCCTGCCAGTTCCAGATTTTCCATCAATTGTAAAAACATACGCGCTTGTTGGTCGCTGTCTATCTGTAAGGTTTTTCCACTTTCTATCATGTGCCATAAGGCAGTTTTTGGTTCGGGAGTCAGTGCATAGCAGGAAAGATGAGGAATGCCGAAATGAAGGGCGGTTTGAATTTCTTCCTTCCATGCTTCCAGGGTTTGTTCGGGCATTCCAAAAATCAGATCGATGCTGATATTATCAAAACCCGCTGCCTGCAAGTCTTTGATGGCCTGAAAGGATTGTTCAGCATGGTGAGCGCGATTCATCCATTCCAGCCATTCGTTACGAAAAGATTGAACACCTAAACTGATCCTGTTAACGCCCGCCTTCTTCCAGGCAAGGGCACTGGCCGAACTAACATCATCGGGATTGGCTTCCATTGTTATTTCCAGGTCTGCATTGATTGAAAAATGCTGATGGATGGTGCTCAACAGATAGGCAATAGATTCGGAAGACAGAAGAGAAGGTGTTCCGCCCCCCAAATAAATTGTGCTGACAGGAGCCGATAAAAAATCTTTTCGCAATATAATTTCCCGGTGCATGGCTGCTAGGACAGCTTCTTCCTGTTGGCGGGAAGTAGAAAAGTGAAAATCACAGTAGTGACATGCTTGCTTACAAAATGGTATGTGAATATAGACGCCTGCCATAGGGAGAACTACAAAAATAAGTCTATTACTGCTGAAGCGGTATCGCATCATCTATATCATTCTATTTGTAGATTTGTACTCATGAAAATATGGGCTTATATCATTGCAGGAGTATATGTAATTGGGTTTTCCACAACTTTAGTGGCTCAAAAAAATGCCACCAATTCAGATTCTGTGATCCAGGCTAAGCAGGTCGGAGGAGAGACGGTATTGACAATTAAGCGCAATCAGCTCTCTGGAATTATCGATTCATTGGATAAAGATAGCCTTGGGGGTAAGTATACTATCCTTCTGAACAAGGATTCTGTAGGGGCAGTAGGAACTTTCGGGCAGCCGGATAGCGATCGATATAAGAAATTGCTGGATAATCCGCTTCTTCCCATGCGGGCTGCGCCCCGTGATGGATACATCGCTTTTAGGGATAGAGCCAATAAAGATTCTCTATTTTATTTAATTACTGTGCTCTTATTCATGCTAGCATTGATTCGTGTTGGGTTCCCGACATACTTTAACAGACTTTTTCAGTTCTATTTTCAAACAACCCTTCGACAAAAACAAACGAGAGATAGGTTGTTGGCCGATCAATTGGCAGCTATTGGACTCAATTTGTTATTCTTCATAGTGATGGGAACTTTTGTAACCCTGCTGGCAAGGTGGCGGGGTTGGTATGTCGGAAATTTTTGGATACTATGGTCTGCTGCCACCGGATTCCTGTGCTTGATTTATGCCGGGAAATATCTTTTCCTCCAGCTAGCCGGTTGGATATTCAACAGCAGGGAAGCCATGCGCTCCTACATTTTCGTAGTTTATCTGGTCAATAAAACAGCAGCAGTTCTGGTTCTACCCCTTTTAATTTTGGTTGCTTTCTCCTCCCCTGAGATCGTCGAGTCCGCCTTTAAAATTGGATTGATACTGATAATCACGGCTTTTGTCTATCGTTATGCTGTTTCTTTCGCATTAATTCGAAACAAAATGGCCCTCAACGCATTTCATTTTTTCTTATATTTCATGTCATTGGAAGTTATCCCTCTACTCATTATACTTAAATTATTGTTTAGAAAATTGAATGTATTTGTTTAATTTTGCTTCACTTTAGTAAGTGTGGATATGCCAAAAAATGGGGAAAAGCCGTTATCAGCTGTCAAGGTTGTTAGAAACATCTTAATTTCTCAGCCCAAGCCTGAAAGTGATAAGTCTCCCTACTACGAGTTGGAGAGGAAGCACCAGGTTCGGCTCTTTTTCCATCCATTTATCAAGCTAGAAGGCATACCACCAAAAGAATTCCGGAAGCAAAAAATTGATATTGCTCTTTTTACTGCAGTAATTTTCACCTCCCGAAATGCCATTGACCATTTTTTTAGGATGGCCGATGAGTTGAAAGTGTCTATACATCCTGATACCAAGTATTTCTGCATTACTGAATCGGTTGCCCTTTACTTACAGAAGTTTATTTTATACCGCAAGCGCAAGGTTTTCTTTGGCGCTGACGGAACCAACAAAAGTCTGTTTGATTCTATCAACCGGCATAAGGGTAATGAACGTTTTTTGTATGTCTGCAGTGAAAATCAGCAAGACAATGAGATTGTGAATTGGTTGAAAAATCATCAATGTGAGTACCAATTGGCCTTCATGTATAGAACCATCAGCAATGATATCAAAGAGGTGCTTCAATCCAATCACTTTGATGTTATTTGCTTCTTTACCCCAAGCGGAGTGAATAGCTTATTTGAAAATATCCCCGATTTCCGTCAAAACGGAACCTTAATCGGTGCTTTTGGCAACAATACTTCCCGCGCCATCCAAGAGAAAGGCCTGGAACTGCATATTCAAGGTCCTGCTCCTCAAAAACCCAGTATGGTTGCTGCGTTGGATGACTATTTGAAGCAGGTTTCACCCAAGAAGAAGTAAAAGTTACCCCGTCTATTCCTTTTCTCTTTTTTCCAATAATAAATTATGGCCAACGCCCTATTGCATGAAACCAGTCCTTACCTGCTGCAACATGCCCACAATCCGGTTGACTGGTATCCCTGGGGTGAAGAGGCACTTCAGAAAGCAAAGTCTGAAGACAAACCCATTTTACTGAGCATTGGATATGCTGCGTGTCATTGGTGCCATGTGATGGAGAGAGAAAGCTTTGAGGATGTACAAACTGCTGAATTAATGAATCGCTTTTTCGTCAATATTAAACTTGACAGAGAAGAGCGACCCGATCTGGACCACATTTACATGGATGCAGTACAGGCCATCACCGGAAGTGGTGGGTGGCCCCTGAATGTATTTCTTACACCGGAGCTACAACCATTTTACGGAGGCACTTATTATCCTCCCCGTCCTGCTTTTAACAGACCAAGTTGGCGGGAAGTGCTGATCAACATGCACCAGGCATATCAGCAAAACAGGGAGGAGGTGGTTCAACAAGCGGATCGACTGACAGCTCATTTACAGACCGCCAATTTATTTGGCAGACAACCCGCCTCCGTCGATGGACTTTTTCAGCCTACTACTTTGAATGCAATGGCAGAGCAGTTGCTGAAGCAGGCAGATACAGAATGGGGGGGCTTTGGAAATGCACCCAAATTTCCTCAGACCTTTTCACTACGTGCCTTGTTGCGCCATTACCATTTTACAGGGGACCAAGGGTCACTTGACCAGGTAGAAATCAGTTTAGACAAAATGATTGCGGGTGGAATATATGATCAGGCGGGAGGGGGCTTTGCACGATATAGCACCGATGTACAATGGAAGGCGCCCCATTTTGAAAAAATGCTCTATGACAACGCGCTACTGGTCACCCTATTGGCAGAAACCTATCAGGTGACCGGAAAGAAACGTTACCGGCAAGTAATGGAGGAGACCCTTGAATTTGTAGAGCGGGAACTGAGTGATGGGAATGGACTTTATTTCAGCGCGCTGGATGCAGACAGTGAGGGAGTGGAGGGGAAATTCTATACCTGGACTGCTGAGGAGATCAGTCATTTGTTGGGAGGGGATGCCGGCTGGTTCAGTGATTTTTATCAAGTTACCACAGAGGGCAATTGGGAGGGGGTCAATATCCTGTGGGAAAAGAGCAGTCGGAATGAACTAGCAGTACAACAACAATGGACGCCCGAAGAGACGGACAGAAGAATAGCTGCCGCCATGAAAAAATTGATGGAACACCGGGGTGATAGAATAAGGCCTCTATTGGACGATAAAATATTGCTAGGATGGAATGCTATGTTGAATCGGGCATTTTCCGCTGCATATGCAGCGACCGGAGATGAAAAATTTCGCCAAAGAGCCATCCGCAATATGGCTGGTATGACTCAGTTGTTCAGGCAGGAGGAGGGCAGTTGGCACCATACCGGTAAGGAAGGAGTCAGCCGGATACCAGCTTTTCTGGATGATTACGCCCTGCTAATCCAGGCATTGATACATGTACAGGAAATAACTGGCAACTCCGATTATTTGTTGCAGGCAACGGATATAACGGAATTTGTTCTGCGCCATTTTTTGGAAGAAGAAACCGGCTTCTTTTTTTATACACCTGCGGACCAGAAAGACATGGTGATTCGCAAAAAAGAAGTGTATGATGGAGCTGTGCCCAGCGGTAACTCTATCATGGTTCAAAATCTACAGTACCTGTCCATCATTTTCGACCGGGCAGATTGGAGAGAACAATCCCAAACGCTTTTAGCATCCATGGGGTCTTCCCTGATTCGTTACCCCGGCTCTTTTGGGGTTTGGGTAATGGCATTGCAACATGAGATAAAAGGATGGCAGGAATGGGCTATCGTTGGGCAGCGGGCATCACAATTTCTGGGTCCTTTGCTAAGCAGGTTTGTTCCCAATAAGATTTGTCAGGTTATGGAAACTAATTTGTTAAATTTTCCGTTATTAAGCGGGAAAAAAATACCGGAAAAACCCTCAGAGGTGCTCTTTTTCCAATGTAAAGAGTATCAATGCAGTCAACCGGTATCTTCCTATGAGGAGTTTTTAGCAAATGTGTAACAAATGATTGCTGTAATTTGCCCTCATACATTGTCAGGATAACGATGTTTTGAAACAAAAAAAACGATTGCGCTGAAAAGAATTTTACTCGAATTAAAATAAATAAGGTTCAAAATTTTAAAAGAAACCGGTGACCAATGTCACTGGATTTTGTAATTGTCAAACAAATCCTGTACAATGAAAGGATATGTAATCTCCTCGGTTTATGTTGTGGGTATGATGGCCCTGGTTTCCTGTGGAGGGGGACTGTTGGGTAAGGGTAAGGGTAAGGGTAAGGGTTCCTCCCCTTATCAAACAGACGGACAACTGATAGGCGTTGCTCCAACTAACCGTCAACCAATGGGACCACCCCTGAACATGGTATACATCCCACCGGGAACCTTCCACATGGGACCCAGTGATGAAGATGTTAGCTTCAACTACATCACCCGCAATCGCCAGGTATCTATACCAGGATTCTGGATGGACAGGACCGAAGTTTCTAATGACCAGTACAGACTATTTGTGAACTGGACCAGAGACTCCCTTATATACAAAATTCTTTTTGGGCCCGGTATCAATAAAGCAAATGATACTTCTGCGGTGAACTGGACAAGAATGGCTACTGTAAAGCTGGACCGCAACACCATCGAAAAATTGAATGAATTAAATCTGGCTCCTGACAATCGTTTATATGGTCGTCCGGAAATAGATCCTAGCAAAATCATGTACCGGGTAGAATATTACGATCTGGCAACTGCCGCTAAAAGGGAAAATGCCGGTTTGTATAGAAGTAATTTCATTGTAAGAAGGGATGAGGCGATTTATCCGGACACTTTGGTGTGGATGCGTGATTTCTCTTATTCCTACAATGAGCCGATGACAAAGCGCTATTATTCTCACCCTTCATTCGGACAATATCCGGTTGTAGGTGTAAACTGGAGACAGGCGGTGGCTTTCTGTCACTGGAGAACGCATTACCACAATGCAGCCCTGGAGAAAAAGAAAATGTTGCAGGATGCTGATTACCGTTTACCCAGTGAAAGTGAATGGGAATACGCTGCCCGTGCAGGTCTTACCAATTCTATGTATCCCTGGGGTAATCCTTATATGAGAAATAAAAAGGGCTGCCTGTTGGCTAATTTCAAGCCAGGCAGAGGTAATTACATTGAAGACGGAGGTTTCTACACGGTTCCTGTGGATGCCTACTGGCCCAATCAATATGGTTTGTATAACATGGCAGGAAACGTAGCTGAATGGACAGGTTCTTATTTCTATGAAGGTGCATATAATATTATGTCTGATTTGAGTCCGGATATTCGCTATGAATCAAAGGATTCCGATCGTCCCCGTGAAAAGAGAAAGGTTGTTCGTGGTGGTAGCTGGAAAGACATCTCTTTCTATTTACAGGTAAGTACCAGAAATTATGAGTACCAGGATACAGCTAAATCATACATCGGATTCAGAACAGTAATTGATCTGGCTCCTCAAAAGAAAAAATAATTATTCAATCATCACCAATATCCTTAGTTAGAGGTTAATCTCCTAAAATTTAATCCCAATGGCAGCAAAAATTCCGCCGAAGTTCAACAAATGGTTAGATGTATTCGTATCTATTGCAGCTGCAGTAGTAATTTATGGTGCATTACAGAAATTGCTCCATACTTCTATTGCTGACCTGATGTTGAAAATTGGTCTTACAGTTGAAGCATTGATCTTCTTAACATACGGTGTTTGTTACGTTATATTCCCTTACATTGATGAACATCCCGAAGTAGAACACGCAAAGCAACAGGGCAATAAGGCACTTGTGAGCATGGAAAAAATGCTCAGTGATGCTGAGATTACCCCAGCTACGTTAGGCAAACTGGGTGCCGGTTTTCAAAAGCTTGAAAATACTGTACAGCAAATGTCTGATATCAGTGATGTGGTAAGAAGTACCGGTGATTTTTCCAACAAGACAAAAGAAGCAACAGTTGCTCTTGGTTCAATTAAAGATGCGGCTAATACAGCTTCTATGTCTTTGGCAGGTTTCCATGGCGCTTCTGAAAGTACAAAAGAGTTCCATGTTCAGATGCAGTCACTGACTAAAAATCTATCATCACTTAATACAATTTACGAATTAGAGT
>JBJTJJ010000463.1:0-1836 GCA_046095445.1 Sediminibacterium sp. | reverse complement strand
GGAGCAGGTTGCCGCGTAATTGTAACTGAAATTGATCCTATTTGTGCCCTGCAGGCAGCCATGGACGGTTACACTGTAAAACCAATGCATGAAGCAGTAAAAGAAGCGGATATCATCGTAACTGCCTCCGGTTGTCGCGACTTGATCACAGAAAAGCATTTCCGCAACATGAAAGACAAAGCCATCGTATGTAATATCGGACACTTTGATATTGAAATCGATGTTGCCTGGTTGAATCAAAACTACGGACATACCAAAGACACCATTAAGCCCCAGGTGGATATGTATAATGTAGATGGAAAAGATATCATCTTATTGGCTGAAGGCAGATTGGTGAATTTGGGTTGTGCAACCGGACACCCCAGTTTCGTAATGAGTAATTCCTTCACCAACCAAACGTTGGCACAGATTGAATTGTGGAATAACCACAGCAACTATGAAAACAAGGTGTATGTATTGCCACGCCACCTCGATGAAAAAGTTGCCCGTCTGCACCTCAGTAAGGTTGGCGCAGTATTGGATGAACTGACTGAGACTCAGGCTGAATACCTCGGCATCAGCAAAGTGGGTCCTTTCAAAACTGATAGCTACCGCTACTAATTTTCTTTCGTTTATATTCATATATCAAAGGTCTGCA
This sequence comes from Sediminibacterium sp., assembly GCA_046095445.1. Classification (GTDB taxonomy): domain Bacteria; phylum Bacteroidota; class Bacteroidia; order Chitinophagales; family Chitinophagaceae; genus Sediminibacterium. The sequence goes on along the minus strand of JBJTJJ010000463.1, from coordinate 1,199 downwards.
CTATCGTGCAGACCTTTATTAATTCCTAAACAATTGCAAAACATATCTCACTAGGGAGTCTGCAACAAAAATGGCCAATAGGGTGTAGTAGAGAAATTGTCCATCGGTGAAACCAGAACACCCGGGGCAGTCGTTATACTATCGCATGATCGGTATTTTTCCCAGTCCGATGCAGTTGATTCATTAAGAACTTTCATTCAGCTATTACAAGCTAATCCGCGTATACGATTTGAAACTATTGATCATTACCAGGAATTACACCGAATCAGAAAACTACAAGGTGGAATTAATCAGGAAAACTAATCTTTCCCATACATATAGCGGGGATTCCATCACCACTGCCCGCATAAGTAGATGGATCACCGGCCACGGTTTCATTGGCTAACAAAGCAAAAAGCACCGCCTCTTTGGCATCCGGATGTACCGAAAGTTGTTCAGTGGTGTGAAAATTACAGTCAAGTAACATTTCTTTGAGTTGTTGCATCACCAATGGATTGTGCATTCCTCCCCCACTGGCATACACCTCCATCTTCTCTCCCACCGGACAACACCGTTGCATGGCCAGAGCAATGGTGTTGGCAGTAAACCTATTCAACGTACACATCACATCTTGATGTGAGATATCCGTTGTTCCTGATTCCTCCTGTGCCTTCCTCAAATAAGCCAGATTAAATAACTCCGGACCAGTAGTAGCGGGAAATGATTGGGAGAAGAAAGAATGAGACATCAAGGCTTTGAGTAAAGATTCATTGCAGTTGCCTTGTAAAGCAATGGCAGCATCCTTATCACAAGATTGATTGAAAAAACGTTGAGCATAGGTATCCATCATAGTGTTACCCGGACCGGTATCGGTACTGAATATTTTACTTACATCTACCGTGCCGGGGAGGTAAGTGAAATTAGCTATTCCACCAATGTTCAGCATGATGCGATTTTCCCCTTTTTTACTAAAAATGAGGTGGTCTCCATACACAGCCAACGGAGCACCCTCCCCTCCTGCAGCCAGGTGCTTTTGACGAAAATCTGCAATAGTAATGATTCCGGTAGTATGTGCCAGATGATCTCCATCACCAATTTGCAAGGTAGCATGGGGAAATCTTTCATCCTTGTGCATCCAGGCAGGTGCGTGATAGATGGTTTGACCGTGACTGGCAATGAGGTCTACTTCCTCTGGAGCAACGCCCCATTGTTTCAAGGAA
>JBJTJJ010000462.1:0-8383 GCA_046095445.1 Sediminibacterium sp. | reverse complement strand
GTAGGTGAAGATGCCGGCAGCAAACTGGAAAAAGCAAAAAAAATCAATAGTATTCATATTCTTTCCGAAGACGAATTCTTGCAGTTGGTAAATGCAAATCCTGCTACCTAAAAAAATACCATGTTACAACCATCTACCCTCCGATTTCTGAAAGGACTTGCCCGCAACAACCACAAAGAATGGTTAGATGCGCATCGAATGGAGTATGAATCGGCTAAGGCAGATTTTCATCAGTTGGTAGAACAGGTACTTCGATCATTGGAAAAAAAAGAACCTGCGCTTGCTGCCTTGCAGCCAAAAGATTGCATCTTTCGCATCAACAGAGATGTTCGGTTTAGCAAAGACAAATCGCCGTATAAAACAAATATGGGCGCCAGCATCAGAGCAGGCGGTAAGAAATCATTGCTGGCAGGGTATTATGTGCACATTGAGCCCGGGGGTAAAAGCTTTGTAGGAGGCGGGTTATACATGCCGGACCCTACCATATTACAGCAGGTAAGACAAGAGATTGATTATAACTGGGATGAGTTCAGTAGACTTTTACGTGCTCCTGGATTTAAGAAATCGTATGGAAGTCTTGAAAAATGGGAAGGAATGGTTTTATCACGTGAGCCGAAAGGATATGAAAAAGACAATCCGGCCCTTGAATTCCTTAAAATGAAAAGTTTCGTTGCCACTATGCCTCTGACAGATCAACAATTAGTAGAGAAAAATTTGTTACGCAACTTACTTCATACATTGAATAACCTGCAGCCTTTATTGCAATTCATGAATAGAGCCATCGAACATCCTTAGTCATCATTACTGGTTCTTAACAACTAAGCGTAGTTCTGAAATAGATTACCTGCTAACTGCTCACTTATGTAAATACTTCATTACACTATTAGTTTTTACAACTATACTGAAAGCAGACAATTCCGAGTTGAAGCTTCAGCTAAAATTATGATATCAAGTAGCATTACAACAGACCTTTCCCCATCATATATTCAGCAATTTGGATAGCATTGGTGGCCGCTCCCTTGCGAAGGTTATCACTGACAATCCACATATTCAGGGTATTATCTTGTGATTCATCCCGACGAATTCTTCCAACAAATACATCATCTTTTTCATGTGCCCACAAAGGCATGGGATAGATTTTAGATTGAACATCATCCTGCACCACTACGCCGGGAGCATCCGAAAGAATCTGAGTTACTTCGGATAACTCAAAGGGGTGCTCAAATTCTATGTTGACACTTTCGCTGTGACCTCTCATAACAGGGATTCGGACTGTGGTAGCGGTGACTCTGATAGAATCATCCCCCATAATTTTCTTGGTTTCCTTCACCATCTTCATTTCCTCCTTGGTATATCCATTGTCCAGGAAAACATCTATCTGAGGGATGGCATTCAAATCGATGGGATAAGCGTAGGCCATCTCACCTTGAATACCCCTGCGTTCATTGAACAATTGATCTAACGCCTTTTTTCCTGTACCCGTAACACTCTGATATGTACTAACTACAACCCGCTTGATTGTAAAGCGTTTGTGCAGCGGTTGCAATGCTACCACCATCTGAATGGTAGAGCAATTGGGATTAGCAATGATGCGATCATTGGAAGTGATTACTTCCGCGTTCACCTCAGGCACAACCAGTTTTTTATCCGGGTCCATTCGCCAGGCTGATGAATTATCTATAACTACTATACCCGCTTCAGCAAAACGGGGTGCCCATTCCAGAGAGGTACTGCCACCAGCAGAAAAAATAGCCACTGCCGGACGGGCGGCGATAGCAGATTCCATTCCTACAACTGTATAATTTTTTCCGGCGAAACTGATGGTTTTGCCAACAGATTGAGGTGAAGCGACAGGAATTAATTCAGTTACCGGAAATTTTCTTTCCGCCAGCACTTGTAACATTTTGGTACCCACTAATCCGGTGGCTCCAACAACAGCTACTTTCATGAAGTATTTGTTTTTTGTTTAAAAAAAAGCCCTCCGCTTCGGGAGGGCCTGGTTTATCAAAGTACATGCAAACAATCAGCGCCCTCCGTTGGAGAAATTACAGGTGTGTTTCATGTTTTTAATCAGGTTCATACTGCAAATATACTCATTAATCAGCAATTACAAAAGCAGGGATCTTAATACAATTTGATATCGAAGTTCACCAACTGTACGAAATCATTGAGGCGATTGGCTATATCATCTTTGCTGAGTTCACGCAGGCGCTCTGTTCCAAATTTTTCAACACAGAAAGATGCCATGGCGCTGCCCAGAATGATAGCCGTCTTCATGTTATCGAAAGAAATGTCTTTTGTTCTTGCCAGGTGACCGATGAATCCGCCGGCAAATGTATCACCGGCACCGGTAGGATCAAATACCTCTTCCAATGGTAGAGCGGGCGCAAAGAAAACTTTGTCCTCATGAAACAACAATGCACCGTGTTCACCTTTTTTGATGATAACATACTTGGGTCCCATTTGCATGATGGTGGCAGCAGCTCTTACCAGCGAATAATCTCCACTTAACTGACGAGCTTCGCTATCGTTGACCATAATCACATCTACCATGGAAATAGTTTTGCGCAGGTCTTCCATGGCAGTTTCCATCCAGAAGTTCATCGTGTCCATTACGATTAACTTAGGTCTTTTCCTCAATTGCTCAATCACACTGCGCTGCACAGCAGGAACCAGATTGCCCAACATCAGGAACTCGCAATCCTGATAGCTCTCGGGCACCACGGGTTGAAAATTGGCCAATACGTTTAATTGGGTATCGAGTGTGTCACGGCTGTTCATATCCATGTGGTACCTGCCACTCCAGAAAAAAGATTTTTCATCCGCCTTGATCTGTACGCCGGCTAAATCAACTTGCCTGTCGGTGAGCGCTTTTAGTTCTTCAGCCGGGAAGTCTCCACCTACAATAGAAATCTGTTTCACGGGGGTAAAATTGGAAGCACACCAGGCAATATAAGTGGCAGCACCGCCGATGATTTTATCACTTTTTCCGAAGGGCGTTTCGATGGCATCGAATGCCATGGTGCCAACAACAACTAATGACATAAAGAATGTATTGTTTGGCGGCGAAATTAAAGCATTCCAAGCCACTATGACGGCTTATTCTTCTCTTTTTTACGGGTCAAAAGCTAACTGAAATGGGTTGAAACGAAGATTCTACAGTCCTGAAAAAAATAAACAAATCATAAATATCCCTAACGTATGTTAGTTTGTTATCTTTGTTGCATGGCCAGAATAAAGACAGATAGTCATACTTCGCGCAGGGAAGTAATCATTGCCAAGGCGGCATTGTTATTTCGTGAAAAGGGATTTAAGGCAGCCAGTATGCGTGATCTGGCAGAATCAGTGGGCGTGGAAGCAGCAAGTCTGTATAACCACATCAAATCAAAAACAGAGTTATTGCATGAATTGTGTTTTGGTGTTGCCAACCGTTTCATGCAAAAAATTGAGGAAGTAGAACAGGAAAAAATTCCTGCTGCAGAAAAGATTGAAAAAATACTTCGCTTTCACATTCATGAAATGATTCATCATTACGAGGAAGTTTATGTGAGTGATCGTGAATGGAAGCACCTGCTGGACCCCTATCTATCCAATTTTCAGAACCAACGCAGAATTTACCGCAAACGCCTGGCTGCGATTATTGAAGCGGGCATCCGGGCAGGGGAGATTGAACCTATTGATGCACCTACTGCAGTGCTCATACTTTTACATGCGGTGAGCGGCATCGAAAGTTGGCACCGCTCACGCCACAAAATTTCTGCAGAAGAGTTGGAAAACAACATGATCACCATTCTTGTTGGTGGTCTTCGCCCCCGTAAATAAAAAATACCTGCCCGGAAATCCGAACAGGTACTGTATGTGAGATGGTAATGCCCGTTGTTATGCGCTGCAGGTAACACAGCCGTCTTCCATACTGCAGGTTCCTCCGTTGAGAACACTATTCTCTACATCTGCCCCGTTGCTTTCAACTACATATAAAGAATGTTTGTTGATCAGCGGCTCAACAGTCTTTCCTCCCTGCTTTTCAACAGTGAATTGTACTGCCTGTGAAGCTGCCTTGGAGCGCAGGTAATACATACCAGTTTTCAACCCCTTGCGCCAACCGTAGAAATGCATGGAGGTCAACTTACTGGTCGTAGGTGCATCAACGAAGAGATTGAGGGACTGTGACTGGCAGATGTATGCCCCTCTGTCTGCTGCCATATCAATCAATGTTCTTTGTTTGATTTCCCAAACTGTTTTGTATACATCCTTGATATGATCGGGTATGTCTTCAATTTTTTGGATAGATCCGTTATTAGCGATGATGCGGTTCTTCATTTCATCGTTCCAGAGATTGAGCTCGATGAGGTCATTCAGCAAGTGCTTGTTCACTACCACAAATTCTCCACTCAATACACGACGTACATAGATGTTGGAAGTATAGGGTTCGAAGCACTCATTGTTACCGAGGATTTGTGAAGTAGAAGCTGTTGGCATAGGTGCTACCAGCAGGGAGTTGCGTACACCATGCTTCAGGACTTCGGCCTTCAGACTATACCAATCCCAGCGAAGGCTTGGTTCTACGCCCCAGAGATCAAATTGAAATTGAGCTTGGGAAACAGGTGAGCCGGCATATGTTTCATAGGGACCTTCTATCTTAGCGAGGTCTTTACTTGCTGTCATGGCAGCGAAATAAATCGTCTCGAAAATTTCCTTGTTGAGTGTCTTGGCCGCATCGCTTTCAAATGGCAGGCGCAATTGAATGAATACATCTGCTAATCCCTGAACACCGAGTCCGATGGGGCGGTGACGGAGGTTAGAGTTTCTTGCTTCATCAACAGGATAATAGTTATAGTCAATAATTTTATTGAGGTTTTTGGTGGCCTGGTAGGTTACCTCATAGAGTTTGTCATGATCAAACTGTCCGTTGATTACAAATCTGGGAAGTGCCAAAGATGCCAGGTTGCACACAGCAATCTCATCGGGAGAAGTGTACTCTATGATTTCAGTGCAGAGGTTGGAGCTCTTGATAGTTCCCAGGTTCTGCTGGTTACTCTTACTATTAGCAGCATCTTTATAAAGGAGGTAAGGAGTACCTGTTTCGATTTGAGCTTCTAATATTGCGAACCACAATTCCTGTGCTTTGATGGTTTTGCGGGCACGTCCTTCACGCTCGTATTGTTCATAGAGTTGTTCAAAATTATCTCCCCAACTTTCGTGGAGTCCGGGTGCTTCATTGGGGCAGAACAGGCTCCAATCACCATCCTGTTCAACACGTTTCATGAACAGATCTGGGATCCAGAGGGCATAGAAAAGGTCGCGGGCGCGCATCTCTTCTTTACCATGGTTTTTGCGCAGGTCGAGGAATTCGAATACATCCGCATGCCAAGGTTCGAGGTAGATAGCAAATGCACCTTTGCGTTTGCCACCCCCCTGATCTACGTAGCGGGCGGTATCATTGAATACTTTCAGCATAGGGATAATACCATTGCTGGTACCATTGGTGCCACCGATATAGCTACCTGTTGCACGAATGCCGTGTATAGCAAGGCCGATACCACCGGCGCTCTGAGAAATTTTTGCTGTTTGTTTCAGGGTATCATAAATACCGTCAATGCTGTCTTCCTTCATAGTCAGCAGGAAGCAACTGCTCATTTGTGGTTTGGGAGTGCCTGCGTTGAAGAGTGTTGGAGTAGCATGGGTAAACCAGCGCTCGCTCATCAGGTGATAGGTTTTGATGGCACTCTCCATGTCATTTTTGTGAATGCCAATGGATACGCGCATGTACATGTGCTGAGGACGCTCTACAATCTTACCATTTACTTTCAACAGATAAGATTTTTCCAGTGTCTTAAAACCAAAATAATCAAAGCCGTAATCGCGATCGTAAATAATGGTACTATCAAGTAGTTCTGCATTCTCTTCAATGATCTGCATCACATCATCTGCGATCAGCGGTAATACTTTTCCGGTTTTTGAATCTGTACAATTGTACAGGAGACGCATTGTCTCGGAAAAACTTTTGGTAGTGTTTTTATGCAGGTTGCTCACGGCAATGCGACTTGCCAACAGAGCATAATCCGGATGCTTCACGGTAAGGGCAGCAGCCGTTTCAGCAGCCAGGTTATCAAGTTCTGTGGTAGGCACCCCATCATATAAGCCCTCAATTACCTTTTTTGCAACATCTACGGCACTAACAAATCTTCGGTCCAGACCATAACACAATTTCTCGATGCGTGCTGTGATCTTGTCGAATTTTACACTCTCTTTCCTGTTGTTTCTTTTTATTACCTGCATAGGACTGCTTTATATACGATGACGGGATAGTTGTATCGGTGTTATTAAAAATCTTCTTCGAGTGAGAAGGTTTGTGCTTCCCGGTTGCCGGCCATTACGCCTGCTTTCTGGTAATCACCTACCCTTTTTTCAAAGAAGTTCGTTTTTCCTTCCAGTGAAATCATTTCCATGAAATCGAAGGGATTGGTGGCATTGTAAATTTTCGGGTACCCCAGTTCTGACAGCCACCTGTCTGCAACGAATTCAATGTACTGCTGCATCAGTTTGGAGTTCATTCCTATCAGGGCTACCGGGAGGGCGTCGGTAATGAACTCTTTCTCAATGGCGACCGCATCACTGATAATATTATAAACTGCCTCCTGGCTCAATTTATTGTTCAGCATGCTGTATAAAAGACAGGCAAACTCACAGTGTAAGCCCTCGTCCCTGCTAATCAACTCATTGCTGAAGGTCAGTCCGGGCATCAACCCTCTTTTTTTGAGCCAGAAAATAGAGCAGAAGCTGCCGCTGAAGAAGATTCCCTCCACTGCCGCAAATGCAACAAGCCGCTCGGCGAAAGATCCACCAGTAATCCAGCGAAGTGCCCATTCGGCTTTCTTCTTCACCGCCGGAATGGTCTCAATGGCATGGAATAACCGGTTCTTTTCAGCCGGATCTTTGATATAGGTGTCAATTAACAAAGCATAGGTCTCAGAATGGATATTTTCCATCATGATTTGAAACCCATAAAAACAACGAGCCTCAGGGAGTTGAACTTCACTCATGAAATTCACTGCCAGGTTTTCATTCACAATACCATCACTGGCAGCAAAAAATGCAAGCACACTTGAAATGAAGTGACGCTCACCTTCATTCATAGAATTCCAGTCCTTCATGTCACTGCCTAAATCAATCTCTTCAGCAGTCCAGAAACTAGCTTCGTGTTTCTTATATGCTTCCCAAATTTTAGGATAGTTAATCGGCAAAATAACAAAGCGATCTTTGTTCTCTCTTAACAACAGTTCTGTTTCATTCGACATAACCAACGTTCATTTTAAGGGTCAAAAAAATCCGGATGGTGAAAATGATGATCGTTGTCTCCAACAACCTGCTCATTAGCTATCCGAATCGAGTAATTAAAGTCAGATTTCCGGCAGTAGTTTGGGCAGTGGGGGTTCTGCGAAAAGGGCTGCTTTTTGGGTCGCCAATAATTACCCTACAACATTACAATTCAATATGAATTTTTTGTAAACGATTTATTCACCCCGTGTTGAAAAGAAATGTAAATCCTTATTGGGACTGGATTTTGGGGTGAATAAATTATTTTTTTGGCCCCTTTTCTACCGGGACCCCTCCCCTTTCACCAATAAGGGTCCAAGCAGGCTTTGCCAGATGGCGTACCCCCCAGCATTCATGTGCAGACGGTCGCTGATATAGAGTTCCGGACGCGTTTCGCCGCGGCTGTCAAGCATTGCCGTATGAACATCCAAGAAAGTTGCATTTTTTTTGTTGCGGAGGAAGGCATTTATGCGTCTGTTTGCTTCCACAAATTGTGGCTCCAGTTGCCAGCGAGACGGACTTGGCTTGATAGAGATATAAACTAAAGGGATCTCCGGCCATTGACTGCGAATCATCCTGAAAAGTTTTCTGAAACGCTGCAGTACCACTTTGGGTTCTACCGGCGGCTTAGCTGCCAAATCATTTTCGCCACAATAAATGATAATCTGGCGTGGTTGGTAAGCAAAAATCACCTGCGGAGCAAAGTGAATCACATCTGTCAGGGAAGAACCCCCGAATCCACGATTGAGTATAGGGAAACCCGGGAATGCCTGCTGCACATCCTTCCAAAAAGTGAAAGAAGAACTTCCAATCAACAATACCGGATTCGCTGGTGGTGTTTGCCGGCTATCTTGCAAAACAAAAGCATCAATATCTTTTTGAAACGGTTGAGAAGAACCCTGGGAAAATAGCCCACTGGCCATAATGCCCAACAAAAAAACGAGCAGCAATTTTTTCATGCCCTAAATTAACGAATTAAAAACTTCCATCTCGCTGAACACCATCTCATAGCGGCAGAATTGATTTACCTTTCCATCCTAAAAAAATGCCATGTCATCTCTAATAC
>JBJTJJ010000461.1:0-1083 GCA_046095445.1 Sediminibacterium sp. | reverse complement strand
TGTTCGGTGTGGTGAGTCTGGGTGTGTATGGTATCATGATTGGTGGCTGGGCTTCCAATAATAAATTTTCTTTGATGGCAGCGCTGCGGGGAGCTTCACAAGCCATCAGCTATGAATTGGCGATGGGTCTTTCCCTCATCGCAGTGTTAATGCTGGGCGGTTCGCTGAGTCTGAAAACATTGGTCGAGCAACAGATGGCTCCGGGATCACTCTGGAACATCGCATATCAGCCGCTTGGTTTCCTCATCTTCTTTATCTGTGCACTGGCTGAATGTAACCGTACCCCCTTCGATCTGCCGGAAGCTGAAAGTGAATTGAACTTCGGATATCACCAGGAATATTCTTCCATGAAGCTGGGCTTCTACCTGTTCTCTGAATATGTGAATATGATCATGAGTAGTGCGGTTATGGCCTGCCTGTTCTTTGGTGGATACGATATACCTTTCCTGGATGAAACAACATTGCCTGTAAATCTGGCGGCTGTTTTGGGATTGGGAGCGTTACTTACAAAAATCGTTGTCTTCCTTTTCTTGTTCATTTGGATTCGCTGGACAATTCCACGGTTCCGCTATGATCAGTTGATGAACCTCGGCTGGAAAAAATTAATTCCTCTGGCATTGGTAAATATGTTGCTCACCGGCATTTTTATTCTCATGAAACAGGAAGGAACCTGGCAAACAATCACCGGATTCTTTAAATAAAAATAACTACCGGCAACCGGCCGGAATAAAATAATAGCAAACTATGCAGGCACTTACGAACCGTTCACGCGCCGTCAGCAGAAAGCCACTCACATTCATGGAGCGCCTCTACCTGCCGGCCATTTTGAAAGGGATGTTCATTACTTTCAGTCACATCTTTAAAAAGAACCCTACAGTTCGTTATCCCGAAGAAAAGCGCCCTTTTAGTCCGGTATTTCGCGGGTTACATGTACTCAACCGTGATGAGCAGGGAAGGGAAAATTGCACTGCCTGTGGTCTTTGTGCAGTCGCCTGTCCGGCGGAAGCAATCACCATGGAAGCAGCTGAGCGAATGGAAGGCGAGGAGCATCTTTACCGGGAAGAGAAATATGCTGCCAAATAT
>JBJTJJ010000460.1:0-1627 GCA_046095445.1 Sediminibacterium sp. | reverse complement strand
TTATTATATTGATCCAGAACCCGAAAGGGGGTGGATTATCGGGAAATGTTGGTGGAATAGGTAACCAGTTCATGGGTGTAAAGCAAACCACGGATACGCTTGAAAGAGGTACCTGGCTTTTTGCCGGTATCATTGCTGTTCTTGCCATTTTTTCAACCCTTTTTCTGAAAGGCGGCAGCACAATTGATAAGGATTCTATGCTTCAGAAAGTGCCTACCTCTCAACCTGCAGCAGCCCCCACACAAAATAATGCCCCTACCGCACCGGCGACACCTTCACAGGATTCTGGTAAAAAATAACCATTTCTTGCGTAACTTGTTGACCCTGTCTGTTTGTTACGGACAGGGTTTTTTTATCGGTAGAGAATGAAGAAAGTATTGCGCATACTCCGATGGATTGTTATATTGCCTATAGTGGCATTGCTATATATTTTTTTTGTACCCGATACCACATTTTCAGGAAAAGATAAATCATACGAAATATCAAAGTCTGCAGGCGCAGAAAAAATTTCTGTTGATTTGGAGCAACAGGGAATCATTCGATTTCCTTTCCTTTTTCGGCTTTTTTATGGAATCTATGGTGACTGGTCATTGGTACAACCCGGGAGATATACTGCTATCCAAGGACAAACCATTTTTCAAACAGCTCGCCAATTAAGAAACAGTCGGAAATCAATAGTTAAACTGGTAATCAATAGAATTCGACTCAAAGAAGATTTTGCGAAACTAATCGCTAAACAATTCACTGTAGATTCTTCTACTGTCATCGAATTTATTCAATCGAATGATTCACTGCGAAACAATGGGGTAGATACCAGTAGTTTTTTTACAATGATCCTTCCCGATACCTACGAATTCTATCGCAACAGCTCAGTCAGGGTTATTTTAGCTAAACTGAGAGAACACAGTGAAAGATTCTGGTTACAGGAGGATCGAATAAAAAAAGCATCGGCACTTGGTTTAACACCATCTGAGGTTTACACGCTTGCTTCTGTTGTGGAGGAAGAAACCAATGACCCCGGAGACCGTAAATTGATAGCCAGTGTTTACCTGAATCGATTAAAAAAAAGAATGCCATTGCAAGCTTGTCCCACCATTAAATATGCGCTTAGAGATTTTTCCCTTACCCGTATCTATGAAAAGTATCTGACCGTTTCTTCACCTTATAATACTTACCAAAGGATTGGATTACCTCCTGGGCCCATTTGTACGCCGGTCCCGGCTACCATAGATCTGGTCTTAGATGCTCCAAATACCGATTATCTATATTTTGTTGCTAAAAGTGATTTTAGCGGCTATCACCATTTTAGCGCCAGCTATTCGGAACATCAATACTATGCCCGACTCTATCAGAAAGCTTTGACGGAAGAACAGAATAAAAAAGCTACAGCAGCAAAAGACAGAAAATGAAATGGAGGAGAATCATATTAGGGATACCCGTTTTTTCATACATAATCAGAAAAAGTAAACATTGGGTTATTCCCGGTTTTCAGCAATTACCTGTTTATGATGTAGTCATGTTTTTCATCCAACAAGTCAATCGGGTAGGATTGAATGAGCGGGCGGCAGCAATCTCTTTTAATTTGATTATGGCATTACCTGCTTCGTTACTCTTTTTATTTTCACTC
>JBJTJJ010000459.1:0-19871 GCA_046095445.1 Sediminibacterium sp. | reverse complement strand
AGCTGAGACCTCTGCCCATCACTACAACCACACTTTTCATGTGAAGGCCCAGCGTGTCATTAGCACCTTTGAAATGGTCAAAGTTCCAGAGAGGGATTTTTACAATTACATAGTCCAGAGCCGGCTCAAAATAAGCAGAAGTGGTCTGTGTAATCTGATTTTTCAATTCATCTAAGGTATATCCTATTGCCAGTTTAGCTGCAATTTTTGCAATCGGGTATCCGGTTGCTTTAGAAGCCAGTGCTGATGAGCGGCTCACACGTGGGTTAATTTCTACAGCAATCAACTCCTCTGTTTCGGGGTTCTGTGCAAACTGCACATTACATCCGCCGGAAAAATTTCCCAGAGAGCGCATCATCAGGATAGCTTTGTTGCGCATATCCTGAAAAGAGGTGTCACTTAATGTCATTGCCGGAGCTACTGTTATAGAATCTCCGGTATGTACTCCCATGGGGTCGAGGTTTTCCACAGTACAAATAATAACTACATTGTCTGCCTGATCACGGAGTAATTCCAATTCATATTCCTTCCATCCCAGCACTGCTTTTTCAACGAGCACCTCGTGAATGGGAGATGCGGTTAATCCTCTTTCCAGTGCTGCATCCAGGTCATCCTTACTGTGCACGAAGCCTCCGCCGGTTCCACCAAGGGTAAATGAAGGACGAATCACTAATGGGAAACCAATGGCTTGAGCAAACTCTTTTCCTTCCAAAAAACTATTGGCAACGCGGCTGGGGGCAACATCAATACCAATTTTAATCATCAGCTGCCGAAATTTTTCCCTGTCCTCAGCAGTTTCAATGGCAGCAATGTCAACACCTATCAGTCTGCAGTTGTATTTTTTCCAGATACCCAGTTCATCTGCTTCCATGCAAAGGTTCAGGGCTGTTTGTCCACCCATGGTTGGTAACACGGCATCAATTTGGTTTTCAGATAAAATTTGTTCGATGCTATCGGTGGTTAGGGGCAGCAGATAAACCTTATCGGCCATCATTGGGTCGGTCATAATGGTTGCCGGGTTGCTGTTGATCAATATTACTTTGATGCCCTCTTCCCGCAAGCTTCTCGCTGCCTGAGAACCGGAATAATCAAATTCGCAGGCCTGGCCGATAATGATTGGACCTGAACCGATGATGAGAACCGAGCGGATGGAAGTGTCTTTGGGCATGGGTAGTATAATCAGGCAAATGTAAGAAGCTTGTCCCAATCTCCCCCGATTTTTGTCCTATCCATCCGGGTTTTCAACAAAAAATGCTGAAGGATGTTATTTACATTATAATTAATGATTTTAAACTCAATTTATGGCTGAATTAAAAGAAGGAAGTAAGGCCCCGGCATTCAAGGGGGTCGATCAAGATGGCAATTCCATTTCTCTGGCGGATTTCAAAGGGAAAAAAGTAATTCTTTATTTCTATCCCAAAGATGATACCCCGGGCTGTACTGCCCAGGCTTGCAACTTGCGGGATAATTACAAGGCGCTTATTAAAAAGGGTTTCCAGGTAATTGGTGTGAGTGTAGATGATGTTAAGAGCCATAAAAAGTTTGAGACCAAGTTTAAACTTCCTTTTCCATTGGTGGCGGATACTGATAAGACCATCGTTAACAAATACAATTTGTGGGGGGAGAAGAAGTTCATGGGAAGAACATATATGGGAACATCCCGCACAACATTTCTGATTGATGAAGCAGGAAAAATAGTGAAGATCATCAGTAAACCCGATACTGCCAACCATACGGAAGAAGTATTGGCTGCCTGGGCTGAGGTTAAATAAGCATATAATCGTAAGCAAAAAAAAGCAATCCGCCGTTGGGTGGATTGCTTTTTTTATGGGGTTTTAATCAATTACTTTTTCGTCTCCAGTAATTTGAAGAATTGATCGAGTTGTGGTAAAATAACGATGCGGGTACGACGATTGGCAGCGCGTCCTTCAGCCGTTGCGTTATCCATCAGTGGCAGGTACTGGCTGCGTCCTGCTGCGGTCATGCGCTTCGGATCGAGACCATAGCTTTCTTGTAACAATCTAACTACAGTAGTTGCTCTCTTCACACTGAGGTCGCAGTTGTCCTGAATACCGGGGCTGCTAATAGGAACGCTGTCAGTATGTCCTTCCACCATGAATTCGATGTCAGGCTGAGCATTCAATACTTTGGCAACTTTACCGAGTACTTCTTTAGCACGGTCTGTAATGGAGTAACTTCCGCTCTTGAACAGGAGTTTATCGGAGATATCTACGTAAACAACACCTTTATCAACTTTGATGTTGATGTCTTTGTCATCCAGGTTACCGATGGCACCTTTCAGGTTCATTACCAAAGCCATATTCAAAGAATCTTTTCTGGCGATGGAGCCTTGAAGGTCTTTGATATAGATGTCTTTAGCACCGATGTTTTCGAGTGACTTTTTGATACTTTCTGCCTGAGAGCCGGTAACTACTGAAAGATCTTTCAGTTGATTCAGTACGGTATTGTTGTTATCCCGCAGGTAGTCGATTTGTTTGTTAAGGTCGGCTATTTGTCCTTCCAGCAAAGCTTTTTTGCTATTCAGGTCAGATACTTGTCCGTTTGCTTTTTCAATAGCAAAATTGCACTTCTTTAGTTCATCCTGCAGGTCTCTGTACTTTGCCTGCATGGCAAGATAGTCACCGCTCAACTGGGCATACTTGGCTTTTTCTGCTTCCAGGGTTTTGGTGCTTACACAAGAGACGCCGAAAAGGGTGATCATTGCTACTAATAAAAGATTTCTTTGTTTCATGGGCTGAGAATTGGGTTCAAAATTACTGAAATTTGCACAATTCATGCCAATCACCCATAAGCAAGGGCATTTTATGAATTTATTAAGAGGCAGGAACAGAAAATTGGTCGCTATAACGCTCGGTCTTTTGAAAGTCAGCAATGTTTTATTGTGCCCAGATAACCTGTTTATCTTCCTGGCTCCAGGGAATATACTGATCTCCAAATGAAGCATCGACTGCTTTACGTTTGATTTTCATGGTAGGCGTCAGTAACCCATTGGCGATGGTCCATTCCTCACCCACTACAATAACTTTTGATAATCTTTCATGGTGTTCCAACTGTCTATTGGTTTGTTCGAGTAACTGCTGTAAGGCAGAAGTTTGTTCATCAGCGGGTTCAGATTTGATTGTTTCAGCGAGTGTACAAATAGCCATTGCATTGGGAAGCCCTGAACCAATCACGCAAACCTGTGAAAGCATACCTGCTTGCAAAAGTTTAGATTCAATGATGGCCGGCATCACATACTTTCCTTTGCTGGTTTTGAATTGATCTTTAATACGACCTGTAATTGTCAGGTATCCTTCCGTGTCAATTGAACCCTCATCTCCTGTTTTCAGATAGCCGTCTTCAAAAGATGCTGCAGTAAGTTCCGGTTCTTTGTAGTATCCCAACATAGAAGCCTCGCTTTTCACCTGCACTTCATTGTCTTTTCCTAACCGAACTGTTACACCGGGATACGAAGTTCCCACTGTTCCGAATTTAACTGCTTCCTTTCTGTTGGAATGAGAAAGTGCCAGGTTTTCTGTCATTCCATAGGCCTCCTGGATGATAATTCCTAAACGCTGGAACCAGAAGAGCAATGCGGGATTAATGGGGGAGGCGCCGGTGAATGCATGTTTATAGCGCGATAGTCCCAATTTTTTTCGGATACCTGATTTTATCAATGAAGAAACTATCGGTATGGATAAAAGTCTGTTCAGTTTTTGTTGAGGTAATTTCTTTACAATTCCTTCCTGCAGTTTTTCCCAGATACGGGGAACGGCCAGGAAAATGGTAGGTTGAGTGTGTGCAAGGTTGGCAGCAAAAGTATCCATTGATTCGACGAAATAAATTTTGCTACCGGTAAAGATGGCCCCACATTCTACCAACATTCTTTCTGCTACATGGCAGAGAGGCAGGTAAGAAAAAAAAGTTTCTCTGTGCAGGTGGGAATAGCTTTGCAGGAAGGCATCCACCGCATAGGCAGTGGCAGCATGGTTGTGCATTACCCCTTTGGGTTGTCCGGTGGTTCCGGAAGTATATACAATGCAGGCCAAGGCATCCGGATCGACATCCGGAGCTCCTTCCATCGGCGCATGATTGGCCACCAGTTCATCCCAGTTCAGACAACCTTCGTTGGGATAGAAGGGGAAAGTGATTTGAATCAATTCATCAGGAACGCCCTGTCTTAAGTAAGATGGGTTATCGAGTTTGCCTATAAAAATGGCTTTGGTTTCGCTGTGTTCAATGATTTCTCTCACAGCTTCAGGGGTAATGTTAGGATAGAGTGGGACACCAATACATCCGGCCATTGTAATCGCGAGATCTGAAAGTACCCAGTGGGCACAGTTTTTACTGAGGATGGCAATTTTATCTCCTTTACTGAATCCCATCGACCTGATGGCGGCTGCCATACTTCTGATTTCGCGACCTGCCTGTTGCCAGGTAAATTCCCTGTAAATTCCGCTAACAGGTTCAGATAAAAATAACTCCTGGGGTTGTGCTGCTTCAAACTGACAAAATTTTTCTATGAGCAGCGGTAAATGCTGTTTCATCTGTAAGAATTTTAAGGTTGAATGAGATGTGATATACCAAGAGCAGGATTTTTGCCCTGCAGTCCTCCAAAAAATGCAATGATTTTTCGAAAATCAGCATCGGTATTTGTGGTGGCGTCAAAGGGTTCATCAATTACCACTTCTTTTTTACCGAAGTCAAAGCCAATCATCAAAAGGGGAACCTGCGCCTGTTGGGCGATATGATAAAACCCGGTTTTCAGCCGGTCTACTTTTCTGCGGGTACCTTCCGGAGAGAGCACCAGGGAGAAGGCGTCTGCCTCATTGAATCTTGCAACCACCTGATCGACCAGATTGTGTGCGGAGTAACGATCTACCGGTATCCCCCCCAGCCATCTAAAGAAAAATCCGAAATGCCCATCAAATAATTCTTTCTTTCCCAGGAAGCGAACGTATCCCAGTCGCAGTTTAGAACGAACAGCCAGTCCCAAAATAAAATCCCAGGCACTGGTGTGTGGAGCAACGATAATCACCAGTTTTTTCAGGTGATAGGGGTAGCTTCCACGAATTTTCCAACCTGTTATCCATAACAGGAAGCTCCATATGATTCGCATAAGGCAAGCAATGTTCTTATTGACAAGATAATAATTCCCGATGATATGTGAAGAAATAAGACGGTTTAATCCACCTGAATAGTTGCCTGTTCAGTGTTTTTCTCCAAAATTGACCCTATACTTAACAAAGAATGAGCAATTTTCTCATTTGTAACAGCGTTTATGTAATAAATCAATCCTATGCCTTCACTGCGTTCGCTGGTGGGTTCTGAACTGATGCTGGTAAAACAGCACATTGCCGGTATCCGCCAGATTGTACCTAACCACATCCGGTTATCTGCCTCAGAGCGAAGAAGTCTTTTTAAATTAAATGCCAAGCGGCAGGAGTTTGTGCAGAAGTCATTCAATTACATGCGGCAACATTCTTCTGAATTACCCTCTTTCATCGACATCGCCGGATGCAATAATGATCTGCATCTCTATCAGCAATGTGCTGAAGTTATCAAGGAATTAGAACAGTTGCAGGAAAAACTGGAAGACGCAAAAGTATTTTTGGGCAACCGGATTATGAAACAGACACGCGGCTTTTTTCTGCATGCGCGTGGAGCCGCAGAGGCAGGTCACAAGGGTTTTCAAAAAGTCTATGATGATCTCAAGCCGCACTATGCTGTAGGAAGAAATTCTAATTCCCGAAGGATAAAATAACAATCCAATGGAATTGATATGTTATGCCAATCACAGTTGGGTTCCACTCAAGGAAGCTGGTGTATCTCTTTTAGATTTGGGATTGCGCAGGGGATATGCTGTTTTTGATTTTCTTCGGGTAACAGAGGGCATTCCCTTGTTTTTGAATAAGCACGTAGATCGATTTTTTCAAAGTGCCAAAGAGATGCGGCTTGACATGCCCTGTAGTAAAAGTGATTTACACAATCTGGTGTATGAGATAATTCGAATTAACCAGTTGAAAGACGCCGGTGTTCGGATGATATTGACAGGTGGTAATTCTCCTGATGGTATACACCTGGGTACGCCACAATTGTTCGTAGTGACAGAAGCGTTGACACCTCCCCCCGAAGTTATGCGGACTGAAGGATATCAGTTGGTTTCATATCCTTACCGTCGTCATTTTCCGCTTGTAAAGACTACCGATTATACCATGGAATTGTGGCTTCGGCCTATGATTGAAGACCACAGGGCCAATGATGTTTTATATCATCACCACGGAATCATCAGTGAATGTCCGCGCTGTAATTTTTTTGTTGTGAATGAAGCGGGGAATTTAGTTACACCCGACAGTAATGTGCTACCGGGCGTTACCCGCAGTACCATTATAGAGATTGCCAGTGAAATAGGCATATTGATTGAATTGCGTGACTTGTATTTACATGAGTTGCCTTCTGTTAGAGAGGCCTTTATCAGCAGCACTACCAAGCGTATCATTCCGGTTTCCCGAATGGATGATATTTATCTGCCTGTAAAAGGACCCGTAACCTCTCTGCTGTATCAACGTTTTATGGAACGGGAACAAGCAGAAATTGCCAATGTCCGTCAATCTTGAAACAACCCCGGTTCTTCGGGTTACTACACCCCAAGGTCATCTATTACCTTTAACAATTCAGTGGCAGGGGGAGCAGGCTTTTTCGCTAGTTGCGCCACCCGCAATCGATACAACCACCCATGCCATTATTCGTCGACTCTTTCGCCAACTTCAGCACGCATCGTTATCATTTATCACTGATCTTATTCCGGCGTATCATTCCCTGACCATTGTTTTTGATTCAAAGCTGTTGTTTGTAGAGAAAGCGAATGAGTCGCCCGGTCAGCAGGCACTTCAACAAGTAATGCAGCTTTTATCGGAGTCATCATTGGCAGTGAAGGAAGAATGCAGAATGGTGCGGATACCGGTTTGTTATCATCCATCCGTGGCTCCCGATTTACAGGCACTCGCAGCGTACCTTCAACGTAGTATTGATGAAATTATCAATATACATACTGCAACCACCTATCGTGTATTTATGTTGGGTTTCTTACCCGGCTTTGCTTATATGGGTCCGGTTGACCAACGCATTGTTGCTCCCAGGCATGACCGACCAAGACCCGATGTGCCTGCAGGCAGTGTTGGTATTGCCGGTGCACAAACCGGAATATATCCCGTTCTTTCTCCGGGTGGATGGCAGCTGATAGGCAGAACTCCCTTCAAATTATTTACTCCCCAACAACTTCCTCCTTGCTTACTACAGCCCGGTGATGAAGTTGTCATGTATCCTATTTCGCTGGATGAATTCAATCAATGGCCAACAACATGAGTATACAGGTCATCAAGAAGGGAAGCTGGGATACCATACAAGATAATGGCAGAAATGGCTGGCAACACCTGGGTATTCCTGTGGGAGGTTCTATGGATTCGGTTGCAGCCCAAATGGCCAATTTGCTGGTTGGTAATTCTCCCGGGGAGTCAGTATTGGAAATGTTTCTTCCCGGTCCGACACTCCGGTTTTCGGCACCTGCATTAATTGCAATCACCGGTGCCGGTCGTGTAATTACTTCAGAGGGAGCGGAAGTTGATTACAATCGACCTTTGATGGTAGCGGAAGGAACTAGTTTGAGCTGGCAGCCAACATCCACTGGCAGAATTGCCTACCTGGCCATTCAACGGGGATGGCTGATAGAACAATGGCTGGGAAGTTATAGTACATGTCAAGGGGTTATTGAAAGTGGCTGGAAGGGAAGGTCTCTGCAAAAAGAAGATGAGATTCCTTTTCGTTCATCTAATGCCGTGCCGGGTGGTTTACAGGAAATGAGGATGAAGCCATTACCCTGGAAACATGTGCTACCTGTTGATAATTCCTCACCTATTCGATTGTTACCCGATGCTCATTTGTCATTGCTGGATGAACAATCATCGCAGCAATTAATTTCTTCTACCTATACCATCCACGCCAATAGTAACCGCATGTCGTACGCTTTAAGCGGCCCGGAGTTATCAGGTCAACGGAGTGAAATGATTTCTTCCGCAGTTATGCGGGGGAGTTTACAATGGCTTCCTGGTGGCGGAGTTCACATTTTCATGGCTGACCATCCTACTACAGGGGGTTATCCGCGCATCGCTCAGGTAATTGCAGCAGACATAGGACGACTGGCTCAATGGCCTCTTAACCTGCCACTTCATTTTGAATGGGTCACTCGTGAGCGAGCTGGGCAGTTATTACGTGAGCAATATTTCTATCTTTCTAATTTGGAAAAGTCATTGCACTTGCGGTTGGCTTCGTATCTTACTGGCAGTAAGTAATAATTAGTCTGTGGTAACGATAGATATTAATTGTGACCTGGGTGAGGGATTCCCTGAAGATGCCCGTCTGATGCCATTCATCAGCAGTGCTAATATCGCGTGTGGTGCCCATGCCGGCGATAATTATCTCATGCAATCAACTGTTGAAATGGCCTTGTTGCATAGGGTAGGTATAGGCGCACATCCGGGTTATGAAGACCGCAAAAATTTTGGTCGGACGGAGCAAACACTTTCAGCTACTGCATTGTATGATTTAATTACATCACAAGTGTATGCGTTAAAAAGAATCACAGAGGATTCTGGTGGTTCTCTCCAGCATGTGAAACCACATGGTGCCTTGTACAACCAATCTGCCCGTTCTCCGGAGATCGCCGCTATTATCGCTGCTGCCGTCAAGGAGGTTGATAGCAGATTGTACTTATACGGACTCAGTGGTTCCTGTTCTATCACCGCTGCGCGGGAACTAGGCCTTCCAACACGTGAGGAAGTTTTTGCAGACAGAAGATATGACGATGCCGGACAACTTCTGTCGCGGTCATTTCCTGAAGCTTTGATAAAAGATCAGGATGTTGCCTGCCGGCAGGTGATGCAAATGATCACAGAAAATTCCGTCACTTCCCTTTCGGGTAAGGTTATACCTATAGTTGCTGAAACGATTTGTATACACGGAGATGCTGAGGGTGCTGCTGAATTGGCCAATCATTTATACTATTATCTCACTGATCATGCTATCGAATTCCTCAAAAAATAAATATAGCTGGTTCAGTGGCGCAGGATTGGGCGCGGCATTTTTAATGGCGAACTCATCCATTGGTCCGGGGTTCTTGACACAGACCACTGTTTTCACCTTTCAGTTACTGAGCAGTTTTGGATTTGTCATTCTTGTTTCTTTGTTGCTCGATATCGGAGCACAACTGAATACCTGGCGCATCATTACTATGAGCGAACTGCGGGCGCAGGATATTTCCAATCAACTGCTACCCGGTTGGGGCTATTGCATTTCATTCCTGGTAGTAGCAGGGGGATTTGCTTTCAATATTGCCAATATTGCGGGATGCGGACTAGGCCTCAATGTTTTAACGGGTATAGATTTTAAAATTGGGGCTGCAACTAGTTGTGTTGTTGCCTTACTTCTTTTTTGGTACCGAGAGATTGGTCCCATGCTGGATAGGTTTACCCGCGTTGCGGGAATGGCAAAGATTGTATTAACGCTCATCATTGCTATAGCAGCACATCCTCCGATTGTACAGGCAGTTCATCATACTTTCGTGCCAGTTACCATCAGCACTCAGGCGATTGTGACCATTGTCGGAGGAACTGTAGGAGGATATATCACTTTTTCAGGTGCCCATCGGCTGATGGATGCAGGTATCAAAGGGAAAGAGCAATTACATAAAACAGACCGAAGTGCTATGGCGGGTATCCTGATATCCGGGTTGATGCGATTCATTCTTTTTCTAGCAGTTCTGGGTGCTGTTCAATTAGGTTGTATACCTGATCAAAATAATCCTGCTGCCTCCGTGTTTGGTTTCGTTGCCGGCAATGTGGGGCTACGCATTTTTGGGGTAGTATTGTGGGCTGCTGCACTTTCATCCGTGATAGGTGCTGCCTACACTTCCATTTCATTCCTCAAAACCTTTCACCCTTTTATAGCCAGGCATGAACGTGCCTTCATCTCAGTATTTATCGTTTTGTCTACCCTATTTTTTGTTGCTGTCGGAAAGCCGGCGCAATTACTTTTACTCGCAGGCATGATCAATGGATTGATTCTTCCGATTGCATTGGGCACCTTGCTTATTGCGGGTAATAAGTCATCACTTATGAAAGGTTATCGGCATCCGCTCTGGATGCAATTGGCCGGTGGGATAGTGGTTGTTGTAATGGGATGGATGGGAATAGGGGCTGTGCAGGAATGGCTAAACGGTACCCTCTTCAAGTGATGCTTTCAGGGCTAGATAGTTGTGCGTTGCTTCTACGCTAGTGAGTGGAATTTTTTTGATGAAGGCCGCAGCAACTGGACGGAAATTTTCCAGACTTCCCAGATAATATTTGTCATAATACTTCAGTAATATCCGAAAACACCCGGGCACATCTTCATCCAACATTGCCTGCACAGCCATTTTAGTTTCCAGACCACCTAATCTTTTGCGAATACGAAGAATCGTGGCAATTATTTGTTCTTTGGGATGGGTTCCGTAATCTTTTACAATTTGCTGCAATCGCTCATCAAAGGGAATATCCAGGAAATAGAGCGGACTATTCCGCATCTGCTGAAATAGGGCACCAGGGATGTTGACGTTACCAATTCGCTGGCTCTCATCTTCCAACCAGACAGTTGAAGGAAGCTCAGGCAGTTGAAGCAACGCAGCTAATTTTTCACCCAACAGGTTTTCAAACATTTCCTGTGTAGGTTGTGGGGGCATTCCCAGATTGCCAAAGGCAGAACCACGGTGAACTGCCAGGCCTTCCAGATCAATCGCATGCTCCCCTTGCTTTATGAGATACTGAATCAGCAAGGTTTTTCCGCTGCCGGTACATCCCCCTAACATTCGGAAGGGAAAGGGTTGGGTGAAGAGTTGGTGAACTTTGTTTCTATATGCTTTGTAGCCACCTTGAAGGGTATGTACTTCAAAGCCATAGAGATCAAGTAACCAGGCAATACCTGCACTGCGCATGCCACCCCGCCAACAGTGCACCAATAATTTCGGTCGAGGGTTCTCTTCTTGGGTTTGTTTCTTTTTCTTTTTGATATGTTCAGCTACAATGCGCTCAGCTTCTTCTACCATCGTAACCATTTTTGGACCAAAAAATTGAAGTCCTAATTTTATGGCAATCTCTCTGCTTTGTTGTTTGTAAGCAGTTCCAACTATTTTTCTTTCTTCATCAGAAAAAAGCGGGAATGATATAGCACCAGGAATATGCCCTTGCTGAAATTCTGCAGGACTGCGAACATCCAGAACAGGATGCCGGGCAGCTAATTCCATGAAAATTTCAATATTCTCCCTTTGTATGGCCATGACTACAAAAGTAAGCGGAGATTTCTGTAACTTAACCTCGTGAAACGTTTATTGGTAATTCGCCATGCCAAAACACATCCGGCATTGGCGGGACAAAAAGATTTTGACAGAACGCTGAATGACAGAGGTCAGCAGGATGCACCCGGGATGGCGCAACGTTTAATTGACAGGGGCATCGAGATAGACGGATTCTATAGTAGTCCGGCCAGTCGTGCGTTTGCTACGGCTTCTTATTTTGCTGCTGCCTTCCAGCAACCACCCACTTCCATTCATACCTTTCCTTCGTTCTACCATCCGCACCCGGCAGATATTTTTCAAAAAGTTAGTCAGTTTCCTGATAGGGTCAATACGGCAGCTATTTTTTCGCACAATCCCGGACTAACAGATTTTGTGAATCAGTTGAGTGATATCCGTATTGACCATTTGCCTACCTGCGGCATATTTGCTGTTGCTGCTGATATTCAGCACTGGAAGGATTTTGCCAAGGCAACCCGCTATTTTTTCTTTTTTGATCAACCCAAGGAAGGGGGTCTTTTCTTGTAATTGGTAAGAAATACGCCGCTTATAATCAGCAATGCTGCCAGTATGCGTTGTAGGGTAAGTTGTTCTCCAAAGAAAAGGCAGGCGATGAGTGTAGCAAAGATGGGTTGGGTATAAATATAACTACCGGTGGCAGCTGCACCGAGTTGGGAAATTCCATAGATATTGAAAAGGTAAGCCAGGAATGTGGTGCCAATAGTTACAAATAATAGTGCCGCCCATGCGTTGATGTGCCAATCTTGCCATTGGATAGCGAGAAATTCGGGCATACCCAGTGGAAGGATGATAATGGCACCGAGTAAAAAAAGCCAACGTAAGATGTCGGTACCCTGGTATTGGCTCATTAGCGGTTTGATAAGCACCAGGTAGAATGAATAAGAGATGGCATTGATTAACACCAGAATATCTCCCGTTAAGCTATCCGGAGAATGATTGCCCGGGCCTTTGAGCAGGATCAGCAAGCCTGCACCCGATAGACCTAAAAAAAGTCCGATAGCTTTTAATATTGTGAAGGATTCCTTCAGTAACCAGGCAGCGATACCGGTTATAAAGAGGGGGGTTGCCAACGAAAGCAGGGAGCTATGAATAGGAGAAGTCATTGATACTCCCTTAATGAAAAATATTTGATTGATAACGATGCCGGTCAGAGAGCAAAGTGCCAATAATGGCCAATCTTTTTTTGCCGGCCAGGCCCTGCCACCTGAAAGACCAAAACTTAGGGAGAAAAAGAAGATGGCGACAATAACACGTGCAGCATTCAAAGCAAATGCCGGCATGTATCCGGGAGTAATGATTTTTACGATGGAATAGCTGGCTCCAAAAATCAGGTTGGCGCCGATTACTGCCAGATGTGCCCTCAAGTTTTTCTTCATTGCCGCAAAGCTACATCAGGATGCATCAATTTCTGTATTTGTGATAAACACAGTTGTTGGTCATATACGATGTTTGGCGGAGGGGAAAAATGAAACTGGCGGGCAGCTGCAACAGCATCGTTGAAGTTGAATTTTTCCTGTTCAACACTGAAGGCCCATTGTTGGTCCAGAAGTTTTTTTGCCAGATAAATCTGTTCGGTTTGTCCGGGTGTTGGAATCAGGATAGCTTTTTTCTGTAGATGTAATATTTCCATCACCGTTGTATAACCACTTCGGCTGATGACCCATTCTGATGCGTGCAGTGCTTCCTGTAATGCTTTACCGCTGAGATGATTTTTGCAGTTGATATTATTGGGAAAATCCGGCAGGGTTTGTTCACCCGGCAATCCACGAATAAAAAGTACCTTTTCTTTTACCTGTTGTAATTCTCCGATAAGTTTTTGTTCCAGTAAGGTTCTTTGTGGTTCGGGTCCGGAAAGTAAAATGCAGTAGGTATAGGTAGCTGGTGTTTTCACCGGCTCAAATCTGCTTAACCAACCGATATAATGTAGCGGGGTTGCCGGTGTTTTTTTGGGGTGTGATAAAATACCGGCAGCATGGGGAGGATAAGCTGTATCAGGAACCCAAATTTGAAGAAAGCGATTCAATAAAGTATAATGGATACGTTGCAACCAGTTTTGTCCAATACAAAAGGGTGTTACAATCGTAAGTTGATGCGTGATGATGATGGAGGGAATACTCGGATGATATAGTCCGTATCTATTATCTGAAATTACCAGGTCAAAGGCTTTTTTTTCTATTTGTTTTTTGAGCCATTTACGTTCATGGCGGATGGCCCGGAATATTTTTGGTAGCTGTGCTGCTAATTTGAAGGGTAACTGCCAGTGATTCTTGCTATAAGTAATTCGGTAGCCGGGGAGGGGTAAAACGGTCAGTTGAGGAAATTCCTCCCTGAGCAGAATAGCTTGTTTTTCCTCTCCAGCCAGCACCACCTCATGTCCGGCTTCCAGCAGGGATCGGATGATTGGGATGCAGCGGGTAGCGTGGCCTAGTCCCCAATCGAGCGGTGCCACCAGGATTTTTATATTTTGTCTAACGTTCTTCAAGGGTCCGGAAAGATTTATTTGTTGTGATTGCACTAATTTAGCGGAACTGTATGAAGTATCGTTTCAACCAATGCATCGTTTTTTTGTTACTCATTTCGGTCATCGCCGGATCTTGCAGTATGCAAAGAAAGAGCCATGGTGCCAAATTTTGTGGTTGTCCGAATGTAAAATGAGCTAAGTGTATATGGATTCTACTCGTCGCGAATTGGTAGTCTTGTCCCGCCCTTCTTTAACCAGGAAGGAGGATTATGAGCAGGAAGTGCGGCTATTGCATCAATTGCTGCAGCATGCAGAGCGATGGGAGTCGTTCTGCGCAGTGCATGAAATCATAGACATCAATCGGTACAAGATCATACGCAAGCCCTGGCAGATTCAACAGATACTGCAGGAAAAGCCCATCAAGCCCTTTGTTTTTCTGATCAACAAAAATTGATCAAACCGCTGCCTTTTACTGCAGCGGTTTGTAATCCTTGAACCATTTCACGGGCACACTTTCAACAAGACTTTGGTAGTTTTTCCAGGGTCCTTCGAAAAAGCTATTGGCTCGCTGTACTACTTTGTTTACTGCGTCAGTTGCATCCTGCATCAACCTTTTTTCCTGTGCTCCCGGTATGGCTTTCTTTCCTAATACGGTCATTCTCGCCTCTCCCAAAAGAGAATTGACGGTAGTTTGTGGAACATTGCCATATCCCTGCTTTTCCTGTGTTTTACCATTCAGGGCCTCCCGCATAGCTTTAATGCTGTCCTGCATTGCTTTGGTAACCTTTTTCAACGTATCTGTTTTAGCCGGCTCCATGTCTTTATAGCTTGCTTCCACTTTTTTGATGATTTCATCTGCCTCACTGATTCTATCTACCAGATCAACAAGTTTTAAAGTAGATTGGTCTAACTCTTTGTTTGCTTCCCGGATGGCTTTTCGAACGTTGGGATCTAGCGGTGCCTTGGGATCATCCTGCACGGTGATCATGCAACTGTCTGCAATTCCTTTGCCCAGCGAAATGACAACTTTATAGGTACCGGGGTCTACGGGTAATCCGCCCGGTTCATCATTGCCACCTCTTCCGCCCATGCGGCCGCCGCCACCTCCTCGTCCACCCATACCCGGCTGACGAATACCCTTTCCTTCCATACCCCAGTAAAAACGGTTGAATCCGCTGTCAGCTTTTGCTTTCAGTGTTCTTACTTGTTGTTGATTGGCATCATAGATTCTTATCTGAGCTGTATCGGGTAATTTATTTTTTCCGGTATCTCTGCCGGCTTTGTTGACGAAGAAACTTATGGGTGCACCTGTTCTTCTGTTCTCTCCTTCGTAGGTGCCCCAGGTACTATATTCAATACCGGATGCACTTTTTATATTAGCTTGATAAGAAGTAGGAGGTTGAAATGCGGTAAGCGGTGTGCCCGGCAATTGACCTTTATTCGCTGCTAGTTTTCTGAGCGGACGGATATCATCGAGTATCCAGATGGCGCGTCCAAAAGTGGCTATGACCAGGTCTGCTTCTCTTTCCTGGATATCTAAATCATAGGTAGATACGGAAGGGTAACCATTTTTAAATTGCTGAAACTGGTTGCCGTTGTCCATGCTCACCCAAAGACCTTGTTCTGTTCCTACAAAAATCAAGTTCGGTTCAACGGGGTCTTGAATCATGCAGAGCACATATCCGGTCAGCTTCTTTTCATCCGCCATTCTGGTCCATGTTTTTCCAAAGTCATTGGTACGGAACAAGAGCACGGCATTGCTTCCTCTGCGATAATCATTGGCAACAACAAATGCCTCACCTGCAATGTGGCGGGAAGCTCTTATTTGGGGAATCCAGGCACCCGCAGGAAGACCGGGGATTTTATTTCTAAAGCTGGTCCATGTTTTTCCGCCATCGGTGGTGAGTTGAACAATACCGTCATCAGTTCCCACCCAGATTACATCTTTTTGAATGGGTGAGGGAGCGATTGTCAAAATAGTACAATAATTTTCTGCACCTGTTATATCAATGGAGAGACCACCGTTGTTGCTTTGATCGATTTTAGCACTATCATTGGAAGTCAGGTCAGGGGAGATAACTTCCCAGGATGCTCCTCTGTCTGTACTTTTATTCAGGAACTGGCTACCATAAAAAATGGTGCCTTTGTCAAATGGATCTTGGGCGAGGGCAGCATTCCAGTTGAAACGGTGACGGGTGGAAAGATTGGGTCGGGGTGGACGGATGCTCCAGTCCTCACCTGTTGCGATATTGTATCTGCTCAGTGCACCACCCTGGCTCATAGAGTAAACCCAATCTGGGTTAGCGGGGTCTGCTGATACATCAAATCCATCACCACCTCCAACACCTTGCCAATAAGCATTTCTGATGCCACTTCTCACCCATACATAAGCGGGACCATGCCAACTGCCATTGTCTTGCAGTCCACCCATTACATTGTAGGGAATTTGGTTGTCGGTGTTGATGTGATAAAATTGACCGAGGGGTAATTTCTCATCAAATTGCCAGGTTTTACCGCGGTCGCGGGAAATACCGATGCCACCATCATTACCATCAATGATCAAGGATGGATTGGTAGGATGTATCCACCAGGCATGGTGGTCGGGATGTATACCGCTGTAAGGAATGATGGTCTTGAATGTTTTTCCTCCATCTTCACTCATGCCGATCATCTGGTTAATGTTGTACAAGCGATTTTCATTTTGAGGATCTACTGCTATATCCTGAAAATAAAAAGCACGATTGGTAACCACGGAAGGATCGCTGTTCACCAGTTCCCACTTATTTCCGCCATCGTCTGAACGATAAAGTCCATTCTTAGTGGCTTCCACCAGTGCATAGATTCTGTTGGGATCATTTCTGCCAATAGCAATACCGATTCTGCCGAGGTCACCTGCGGGAAGTCCCTCTTCTTTCCCTAATTTTTTGAAATTTTTTCCTCCGTCATAGGTAACATACAAACCGCTTCCGCTTCCTCCGCCTTTCAGACTCCAGGGGGTACGGATATGTTGGTACATATTCACCAATAATTTTTGTGGATTGGTTGGGTCTATGACCATATCACCAACACCGCTGGTATCATTGGTATGAAGAATCAGCTTCCAGGTTTCACCACCGTCGGTAGTCTTGTACAGTCCGCGTTCAGGATGTGCAGCAAAGGGATTCCCCATCACACCTACGTAAACAACATCCGGTTGTTGTGGATCGATTAGTATCCGGTGAATGTTTCGTGTTTTTTGAAGTCCCATGGATTTCCAGGTTTTTCCGCCATCGAGACTTTTATAAATTCCTTCACCCAGACTTACTGAGTTACGGGGGTTGCCTTCTCCTGTTCCTACCCATACAATGTTTGGGTTGCTTTGTGTGATGGCAACAGCACCAATGTTTTGGATAGGTTGTTCATCAAAAACGGGGGCCCAGCTTCCGCCGCTGTTTTCAGTCTTCCATACACCACCGCTTGCGGTTCCCAGATAAACAATATTGGGATTGCTCCAGACAGCATCAATGGCTGTTACCCGTCCGCTCATGCCGGCGGGACCGATATTACGAGGCTTCCAATTGCTGAAATGTTTTTTTAAATCGATGGTTTGAGCCATCAGGCCGACTGGCAATAATAGCAACAGAAAAAGTGTCCATTTTTTATTCATGGGGAGGGAATTTTGAAGGTGAAATATCAGTATTAAATACTTGATTTCCAAAAATAAGACTGCCGGTAAAAAGATTCACCGGCAGTTGGGGGGAAGGGGGGATTCGCTCCCTTTAATCATTTTTCTTGTTGTACTCTGATTCTTTCTCTTTTGCTTTTTCAAAGTCCAGAATGACACCATTGATACAATAGCGCAGTCCGGTAGGTGGAGGACCATCTTCGAAGACGTGGCCGAGGTGGGACTTGCAGCGTCCGCACTGCACTTCAGTTCTGCTCATGCCATGTGAATTATCCGGAAGATAGATAACGGATGATTTGGTTACCGGGGCGTAGAAGCTGGGCCAGCCGCAACCGCTGTCGAATTTGGTATCACTCACAAAAAGTGGGTTACCACAGGCGGCACAATAATAGGTTCCTTTTTCATGGTTTTTTTCCCAAACGCTGGTATAGGGTCTTTCTGTTCCTTTTTGACGAGCGATGTAATAAAGTTCGGGGGAAAGAATTTTTTTCCAATCATCAGGGTTGAGGGAAACCTTGCCGGTGTCAGTTCTTGAATAGACGGGGTTTCCCTTGTTCGGTTCACTCATTGGAGGCTGATTTTTACTGTTTTGGCTGCTGCATGATTGACTCAAAAGCAGCAGCAAGGATAATAAACGGAAAGATGACATAAAATAATATATGAATAATAACACCTTTTTGGAGCGAAAGTTCATTAGGTTACCGGCATATAAATTTGTATTTATTCAATAAAGCACTGAATTGGCATGTGGTTATCTAAAAGGAAGAACTTATATTTGTTATTCAGTTAATTTCAGCAGGGATATGTTCAATATTATTTTGTTCGGCCCTCCGGGAAGCGGAAAAGGCACTCAGGGTGCCCGACTTGTCGAAAAGTATGGGCTCATTCACTTGTCTACCGGTGACCTCCTGCGTTCCGAAATCAGCCGTCAGACAAAATTGGGTTTGGAAGCCAAGACCATCATGGATCGCGGGGAATTGGTTCCCGATGCGGTAGTGGTGGGAATGATTGCCTCTGCTTTAGAGGCGAATCCCGCTGCCAATGGATTTCTATTTGACGGGTTTCCGAGAACAGTTGCTCAAAGTGAAGCACTCGATGCATTATTGCAGGAAAAAGGAACATCTATTGGGGTTGTGCTGGCGCTGGATGTATCCGAGGAAGAATTAGTGAAGCGATTACTCAATAGGGGACTAACCAGTGGCAGAAGCGATGATAATAGTGAAGAAGTGGTTCGGGCTCGGATTGATGAGTACCATAAGAAGACTTCTGTGGTTGCCGGGTACTACCGGCAGTTCAATAAAGTGGTGAATATTCAGGGGGAAGGAACAGTGGAAGAAATTTTTTTCCTGCTTTGCAGCGAAATCGACAAACGGTTGTCTTATTAGTGGGGTTTTGTTTCTCTACAACCAACAACCAACTGCATCCCGCCTATTTTTAGGCGGGATTCTTTTTTTATTCAATTCCTTACGAATAAATTAATTATATTATTTGTTTGTAATGGGCCTATTTTACAGATCGTCATATTGATAGAGGTCATCAATAGCGCTTCCTGCATTTAGTTCAAATACTGGTTTAATCAGACCATCATTAAGACTATAGACCCAGCCATGAATGTGTGGGTAACCATTTCTTTTCCATGCCCGCTGGATGATGGATGTTTTGGCCAGGTGATGTACCTGCTCGATAACGTTTAATTCAACCAAGCGGTCAAAGCGTTTCTCTTCCTCTGTGATGTCATCCAGTTCCTGTCGGTGCAGGCGATATACATCTTTGATATTTCTCAGCCACATGTTGAGCACTTGTTTAAAGTCGTGATTGGTCATGGCTGCTTTTACACCTCCGCAACCGTAGTGCCCGCATACAATGACGTGTTTTACTTTCAGGTAGTTGACAGCGTATTCCAGTACACTCAATAGATTGACGTCGGTATGCACTACCAGGTTGGCGATGTTGCGGTGTACGAATATTTCACCGGGTTGTGTATTGGTGATTTCATTGGCAGGTACGCGGCTATCGCTGCAACCTATCCAAAGAAATTCGGGTGTTTGAATCTGGCTCAGCCGACTGAAAAATTCCGGGTCGTCTTCTATTTTTTCCTGAGCCCAGGCTTTGTTTTCCAGTAATAACTTTTGATAAGGGATCATGTTCGTATACTTTAATTTTCTGTAAGCTCTATTGTTTATTCTTCGGTTGGCATATTTTCCTGAGGGTCAGTTATCAGGCGATGGTACTGGTTAAATTGTTTTTTCTTGATTTCAACTCGAATGTTTGATAAAACTGCATGTCCGATGAATTGATTGATTTCATCAATGATATCTTTATCAATATAATCGGCTCTGCTGGCA
>JBJTJJ010000458.1:0-6077 GCA_046095445.1 Sediminibacterium sp. | reverse complement strand
TTGTTACCCCGCCGCACAACACCAAATTTGAATACACGGTTCGTTATTGTTTTAACAAACACGACCGCACATCTTCCATAGATGCCTTTTCTACATGGCTAAGCTCCTGTCCAATGGTCATCCAGCGATAGGGATGCACCTGATAACAAAGTGTACGCATACGATGCCATATATCTCCATAGGGCTTATTCAGGTAATGCTCTTTGAACTCTTCACAAACCACCTTGCGTTGAACGTTGAGGCTTTTCTTGGTAAATGCCAGCTCCATCATTCGATCACTTTCAAGCCAAAAGGCAGTCTCCAGATTTTTAGCCGGCAGTTGGCAATAATAGTTAGTCAGATCATTGGTCGTATAAGCATTGTTTTCGCCTCCGGCTCTTTGGAGTGGCTCATCATAATCAGGAATATGCTTGCTGCCGCCAAACATCAGGTGCTCAAATAGGTGGGCGAAACCGGTTCTATCAGGATGCTCATCCCTCGCACCGACATCATACAATACATTCACTACTGCCATCGGAGTATCATGTTCCTCGTGCACCAGCACCCACAAGCCATTATCCAGCATAAATCTATCAAAATGAATCATAGACCTGATTTCCTTTTACGGATGTGCAATTTACCTGCTTTCCACCGAAAAAAACTTTTTACCTGCGCCGCTGCTTTCTGATATCCTGCACATCCATAGTCAATAGTAAAGCCTTGCCTTCCCGAAGGACCATTACGGGCACACGACCCAAACTGTTTTGAAACATATTCCGGTAGGTTCGAATATCGCGGGTAATCGTTCTATCCACCGAAAAAATAATGTCCCCTGGCCGAAAACCTGCTTTTTCCGCAGGCGAACCCTCCATAATATCTTCTACCCTCACTTGCCCATTGTAGAGATAAAAGGCAAGTCCGGTATAGGAATAATCAAATGGCTCAACAAAATGTCTGTTGGGTCGGATATGAATGATTTGGTCTGGATAATTGATGATCATGTTGAATCGACGCATCAGGTCATTACCTATCAATCCCCCCATCTGTGGGTAATTGGTCACATTGTAGTCATCAGAAAAAACATGTACCGGCACATTTTTGAATCTATAGTTTCCTACCCGTAGTTCTTTCAATAAACTCAGCGTCATTTGCTTTTTTCCGCCCAGCCCCTCTGCTTGTGTGGGATAATAAACACGTGCTTTTTTAAATACACTGCTATCGGTAGCAAAATCCTCCGACAGCAACATATTAAGACCGGCACCTGTATCAAAAATAAATCGTCCGGTAATAGGTCGGTGGTCATTGAGGAAGACAGGCTGCATCGGCAAAGTAGTAAACTGAGGTTTCAGTAAATACCCTCCCCTGGGATATTTTATTGAGCCGGGCGAGTATACCTCCAGCATATCCTGCTCGAAATCTACTTTCACAATAAACCTTCGAAGAAAACTATAGCCAATGATGCCATCAATGTGCAAACCATATACCCTGCTGAGTAACTCATAATCATTCACGTGGAAATCGAGATTTTCTACTTCCAAACCCGGAAGCCGCAAGGTTTGTCGATAGACAAAATTCACCTGACGAATTCCATTCAGTCCCCTAATGATTCGACCAGAAGGGGTTAAGGGAAGTTTGAGCCGGTCAACGGTACCTGAATCGAGTGATATACCGCCACTGCCGGTATCCAAAACAAAGTTGAGGGTATCGATATTTCCGGAAAGCACTCCCTGAAGAACAATAATTCCTCCTCCCAAATGATAAAATGGAAAACGGGTAATCAATGCGGCCTGAGGTTGAACAAATTCTTCCTGTGCCCGTAAAAACCCGGAACAAAGCAACCCCGCCATCATCCATGCCCACCTGCACTTCATATCTGTAACTTACTTTTTCCCGGCAAAAATACCCTGAACCGGACTGTTAAAATAAAAAAATCAGGGGCTGCTTTGACCGCAGGAGATTAACTTTGCGGCCCGGAGATATTACTATTATGCAATTTGCCGATTTATACCAACGAGCGTTGAACCTTGAGTTCCTGAGCAAAGAAGAAGGACAATATCTTTTTGAACAGGCGCCATTGACTGAATTGATGCATGTGGCTGATGAGCTGAGAAAGAAACAAGTGCCGCATGGATTTGTTACCTGGCAGATAGACAGAAACGTAAACACTACCAATGTGTGTGTTGCCAATTGTAAGTTCTGTAATTTTTACCGCATTCCCGGGCACCCGGAATCCTATATCACCGACCTTCCTACCTACCGGAAAAAAATTGAAGAGACTATTCGCTATGGCGGTGACCAACTATTGCTTCAGGGTGGGCACCATCCTGAATTGGGACTGGAATTCTACACTAACCTTTTCAGACAACTCAAACAGGAATATCCCACCATAAAACTGCATGCGCTGGGTCCGCCCGAAGTAGCCCATATTTGTAAAATTGACAAAATCAGTCACCGCGATGCTTTGCGGGAATTGCATGCGGCCGGACTTGATTCTTTACCCGGTGCCGGAGCAGAGATCCTGGTTGACAGGGTGCGCCGACTTGTTTCCAATGGCAAATGTGGTGCGGATGAATGGCTGGATATTATGGCGGAAGCTCACCAGCAACACATCACCACCAGTGCAACTATGATGTTTGGTCACGTGGAAACCATCGAGGAGCGCTTCATTCACCTGGAAAGAATTCGGGAAGTTCAAAGTCGCAAGCCGTCAGATGCCAAGGGATTTCTGGCATTCATCCCCTGGACTTTTCAGGATGTAGATACCCTGCTGGCTAAAATCAGGGGTGTTCAAAACCTGACAACAACAGATGAATATATCCGCATGATTGCCATTAGCCGCATCATGCTACCCAACGTTCTCAATATCCAGGCGAGCTGGCTCACCGTAGGAAAACAAACCGCTCAAGTTTGTCTGCACGCAGGTGCCAATGATTTTGGCAGCATCATGCTGGAAGAGAATGTGGTAAGTGCTGCCGGAGCCCCCCACCGATTTACCTATAAATCTATCCAGGAAGCCATTCGGGAAGCCGGATTTGAGCCACGACTACGCAACCAACAATATGAATTCAGGGAGATACCGGAGCAGATTCAGGAGCAAGTGATTGAATACTAATAGAATCCATCTTAGCGGACCCCTTCCAACCTAATCTTTGTCCGCTCATACCGGTATTTTTACTTCTTTTAGCTTTAGCCCCGAATTTTGTATGCCCGGCTGTAACTTATAGCCATGTACATCGTATAACCAACAACCAACAATCGGCTGCCCACATGACGGAGAAACAATACAATGAAATGGTGCACCTATATGCAGACAATGTTTTTCGCTTTGTCGTGAAAAACATACGTCATACAGAAGATGCCAGAGACATTGTTCAAACCGTATATGAGAAACTATGGGTCAACCGCGATAAAGTAGATTCAATAAAAGCAAAGTCCTGGCTTTTCACAGTAGCTTATAATGGATTGATTGATCATTTGCGCAAAAGCAACCGAATCACTTATTCGGAGGAACTTCCGGAAGAGGGCACTCATTCGAACTACGGGAAAAAGGTTCTGCAGGAACAATTACATGCGGCACTTTCCCATTTGAATGAAGTACAAAGAAGTTTGGTATTGCTGAAAGATTATGAGGGATATAGTTATGAAGAGATAGGTCAGATTACCGGACTGCATGAAAGTCAGGTGAAAGTTTATCTGCACCGGGCAAGACTTAAATTACGTAACCTATTAGTAAGTACAGAGCAGGTATTTGATTAACATATAGTCATGATCAACCACGAAAACTTTGATTTGTATTGTATTCGCTGCGCCGATGGAGATCTCTCTCCGGCGGAGTTGCAAGTATTCCATGCATATCTGAATAGCCATCCCGAACTAAAGGGGGAGTGGGAAATCTGGCAACAACTCAAAATGCCTGTCGATGCTTCATTCATGCCAAACAAAGAGCTACTATTTAAAAAAGAACAGGCGCAACTTGAAGAAGAGAGGGCCTGGTTATTGATCGACGGCGAATTACCAGCACATGAAGAATTAGCGGTGCAGCAATTGATAGCAAACAACGAAGCTGCCGGCCAACTCGTCAACGACTTGCGTCAATTTGTTTTGGTGCCTACCACTATTGAATGTCCCAACAAACACCTGTTGCTGCGCACCACCGAACAACCCAGGGTAATCTGGATGCAACGCATCGTTCGCTTTACAGCTGCAGCAGCGATTCTTGCGCTTTTGCTGCAAGTTGCTATTACAAACAGAACCCGCACTACCCTTCCTGCTACCACCACTGAATCAACAACATTCAGCAAGCCCGCAACAACTCCCGCCAATAGTTTACCTGAGAATGCGCCTGTGGTTGATGATGCAATTTCTTCAACAGTATCCAATGAAAAAAGCAGGGGAGTAGCCGATATGCCGTTAACCTCACCAACTGTTATTGAGCATCTAACCAGCAATACAACAGCTCCTGTTACACCACAGGAAATAGTTGCCACAGTAACATCTAATCCACCGGTGACAAAAGATCCAATTGTTGAGAAAATCAATGCGCCGGAGGAAAAAATTGGAATTGTTGCTGCAGTATTATCCGATGATGATAGCCGCACAACAAAGCCTTTGGCTCAACAGGTGATTTATCGCGAACTAGATACAGAAAGTGAGCGAACCACCATCACCATCGGAGCTGTCGAACTGCGTGAAGGAAAAGTAAGAGGAGTTTGGAGGAAACTTGGAGCTATCCTCAAGAGTCCGGCACAACGCAACAATACCGGTGATAATGGCAGTATAGCCACACAACAACCTTTGTAAAATTTAACTTGAAATTGATATGAACAGAGTAATTCTTCTCATCGGCCTGCTCAGTTTGAGCCAGCTGGTATTCGCTCAAAACAACAAAGACAGCATCTATTTTGTAAAAGATACTTTGAAAGTAGGGGGTTTTATTATTATCCGCGAACCATCAATTAATACGCCTCAGGAAAAAGTTTTGAAAGAAGTTGATCGATGGGGAAATACAGTCATTTCATACAAGAGAACGTCCAAGAAAAAAAATAAAAATATCAGTACCTACTGGTTTGATTTGGAGCTTGGATTTGCGAATTACCGAGACATGACCAATTACCCTCAGGCAAGGGCCGGAAGTTATCTGACCACCATGCGTCCGGGTGACCCAGGGGTTAGTGAGGCAACTACCACCCTTAATACAGGCAGATCGAGCAACGTTAATTTTTGGATTTTTATGCAACGACTCAATATCAGCAAGCATGTACTCAATTTAAAGTATGGCATTGGTTGGGAGATGTATAATTTCAGATACGATAGTCGCATCAGTTTCCGCACTTCACCTCAACCGATGGCATTCATCGACTCTATCGGATTCAGAAAAAATAAATTGTTTGCCCAATATCTCACAATCCCTCTCATGATCAATATCAACACCCGCCCCTCATCGAATCATGGATTTATTTTCAGTGCCGGGGTAAGTGCTGGATATCTGGTGGCCAGCAGGAACAAGCAGATCAGTAGCGAGCGGAGAAAGCAAAAATACAAAGGTGATCTGGCCATGCAACCCTGGCGAGTGGCGGCTATCGGTGAAATTGGAGTAGGGGCTTTTAAAATATATGGCTCCTATAGCTTGAATCAATTACAAAAAGATTATACCCGCATGGAGCAATTCCCCTACACAATCGGTATCCGATATAATAAATGGTAAAATACTTTTCTCTCTTGTGGTTAACGCCCCCTCTTCAGGGGGTGTTTTTTTGTTGAACTGCTCAGTGCAGAAATTCCTGCATCACAGCTAGCCATTTTTGTGGCTCTTTCTTCAGCAGACTTTCATGACCGCTTTGATAGTATTTCATCATTGTTCTCTTGTTCGTTCCCAATTGGGCAAAGAGGGTGTTGGTTTCATTTTCCGTTACACGTTTATCATTGAAACCCCATTGCAGAAGTACCGGACAACTAACTGCGCCGGCATCCTGCGCAGGTTGAAATCCACAAGCCCAGAAACCATGTTGAATGCCGCACCAAAATGTAAGCAAGTTGTACAGTGGTTCAGCAGGTAACTGCATCATACGGGCCCTTCACTTCACAGCATCATAAAGAGA
>JBJTJJ010000457.1:0-2001 GCA_046095445.1 Sediminibacterium sp. | reverse complement strand
AAAACAGGCGGAATAAATATCTTATCCTCCTGATCGATCTTCTTTGATGGAATCAACTCCGCTTTGTACAGATCAAAAAATTGTTTGTCCCGAGTGTTAGAGAGAAAATAGATTGATTTCTTATCTCTACTCCACCCATAAAAACTGGCTTTAGCAGCAGAATCAAGAATCAAATCACCTGAATTACCAGAACTATCTCGTACAAAAAGATGGTCAATCTCATTACCACCCTTATTCATAGTATAAATTACTCGATTATCTGCCGGGAAATAAGAGGCAGGAAAAATTGATTCCTTGTCTGATGCAGTGAGTTGTCTTTTCTCACCTGTTTTCAAATTGAGTTCATAAGCATTGAAAATGCCTGATTCATCCGAACCCAATAATAGCTTTGATTCATCAGCTGAGAATCCCGCACTATAGATACCTTTTACATCCATGAACTGACGCATGGTGTATTGCTGGGGTGGTTTTTCTGAACCACTATTCTGGCAAGCTGTTACCAACAGCGAAATCATTCCGACGAAAAGGAAATTTTTTTTCATGGCACTCAATTTGGGTAAATGAATATACAAAAAACGGCGTTTACCAATGCCGCTATAATTTTTTCTTGCTAAACAATTGATTGTAAGATCTCACTTCTCCGCACCCGCTTCATTCGCCTTCCAGACACGGATGATATTGCCTCCCAATATGTTCGTGATCTGTTTTTTGGTGAACCCTCTTTTGAGCAAGGCATCCGTTAAAATCGGATAACTGGTCACATCATCCAATCCCTTCGGGGAAGAACTGATGCCATCAAAATCAGAGCCAATGCCAACATGGTCGGGACCAATCAGCCGTACAATATGATCGAGGTGTGCCAATAGTTGCTCCAATGATGGGCGCGCTTCGTCTGCTTCCGCCGCATATTTTTCTGTGATCAGCGTAAGGGCATACTCCGTCTGTACACCGGATGCAATCAGTGAATCAATTTCCTTGCGGTGGGCTTTTTGAAAAAGCGCTTCCTTCTTCTTATAGGTACTGTCCACAAAACCGGAATAAAAATTCAACGCAATCACACCACCATTTTTTCCTACTGCCAGGATCTGGTCATCTTTTAAATTGCGGGGTACAGGACAAATACTCCAGGCATTGCTGTGAGAGACGATGACCGGACTACGCGTCGTAGCAATGGCATCCCAAAAAGTTTGTTCTCCAACATGCGAAAGGTCTACCATCATGCCCAGACGATTCATTCTTTTTACCACCTCCCTGCCAAAATCGGTGAGCCCCTTGTGGCTTTTCGCCAGACTGTCTTTCTTATAGGTTTCATCCCAGGCAGAAGTCGCCCAGTCAGTCGAATTGTTCCAGGTGAGCGTCATATACCGTGCTCCGCGAGAATAGATCTGGTCTAATTTTTCCAGACTGTTCTCAATCATGTGTCCGCCTTCCACTCCAAACAGGGCGGCAATCTTTTTTTCTTTTACCGCCTGCTTCATCTCGGCAGTAGTGCGGGTTAGAGCAATCTTGTCTGGATTGTTCTTGATCACTTCATCGAGCAAGTCCATTTCCCTGTTGGCAAATTGAAAGGGAGCAGGTTTTTCTCCATCGCACCAAACCGAAAAAATCTGCACGTCCAATCCGCCTTCCTTCATGCGCTGGAGGTCAGAATGTGTCTTCCCCTTCAGGTCCTGGTCCATGCTTACATTTTTTTCTATGCAGGCGGTGATGATGTCGTTGTGGGAATCAACTACAATAGCTTTTTTATGCAGCTTTTGTACCGTCTGAGTTTGCGCCAGTAAAGGTAGCTGCAGCTGGGGAAGAATTTGTTTCATTGTAAGGAAGTTATTCTGTGATCAGTTTTTGCAGCGTCTTGATCAATTCATCGAATGATTCGGGCGCATTGTTGGAAAGAACAATCAGGGTCTTGCCGTTGAAAACGGAGCGAATGATCTGCGTTTTGTAACCCGGATTGTCACCGTTGTGACCAACGATGGTATGATTGAGTTGGTTATCGAAAAT
>JBJTJJ010000456.1:0-2621 GCA_046095445.1 Sediminibacterium sp. | reverse complement strand
TTCAGTAGGGTACCACTGTAATTGCCAACGCCCGGGTGTACTACCATGTTTGCCGGCTTGTTGATAACAAGAACAGCTGCATCTTCATACACAATGTTCAATGGAATATCTTCTTTTTTGAGTTGGGTGTGTTCCGGGTTTTGCCAACTCATCAACACAATTTCATCTTCCGGCTTAATACGGTAGTTGCTTTTAACCACTTTCCCGTTTACCGTAAGAAAACCCGCTTCAATCCCCTTTTGAATTTTGTTGCGTGTAGCACCTTCCAGGTGCATTTGCACCCACTTATCTATGCGCATAGGTTCCTGACCCTTATTTACCGTGAAAGTTCTTCTTTCATACAGTAATTCGGAAGGATCATCCGCCAGTATTTCCAGGTCATCAGACATAGGACAAAAATAGTTCTTTCATACGGCATAGAAGCGGTGAAACTCACTGAATACGATTGCCCGATTTACTTGTATTTTTGCCGCATGTTACCTGCTGTTTACTTTGAAGACCTAGGATTCCAATCTTACCGCCAGGTATGGGACTATCAGGAATCACTGCTTCAGCAAAATACCCGACTGAAATTAACCGGCGAAGCGGCATCTACCCGGCATCATCTTTTATTGGTTGAACATCCACCCGTTTATACCCTCGGCAAAAGTGGCAAGCTGGAAAATTTAATATGGAGCGAAGACGAGATAAAAAAAAGAGAAATTGAATTCTTTCATATCAACAGAGGCGGTGACATAACATTTCATGGTCCCGTACAAATAGTAGGATATCCAATCCTGGATTTGGAAAAAATGAAACCCGATCTGGGCTGGTATTTGCGCAGTCTCGAAGAAATGATTATTCTAACACTTGCTGATTATGGAGTAACCGGAGGAAGAAGTAAAGGAGAGACAGGTGTATGGATCGATGCCGGAATACCTGGAAAAGAACGAAAAATTTGCGCGATGGGTATAAAGTGCAGCCGATGGATTACTATGCATGGTTTTGCTTTCAATGTTCAAACTGATCTGGCTTATTTCGACGGCATTGTTCCCTGTGGTATTCAAAATAAAGCAGTTACCTCCTTGCAAAAGGAATTGAATAGTCCGGTATCCATGGCAGAAGTAAAAGAACGCATGAAAAAAAATTTTGAAAGTGTATTCAACTGCCGCCTGGTGGATGAAGTTAAAATCAACAGCGTTTGTAGCTGAAATAAAATTATCGGGATAAATAAAGGCGACCTTTATCGTACAGATTTCCATCCTGCCAAACCTCATAGTCGAAAGTGCCGGCATGTATGAAATTAGATTTCTCTAATATCAGCCAGTCTTCTTTGGGAGCAATGATTTCAAAGGCGAGCTTACCACCGGATTCATAAAACCGGACTATATATCGGTAAAATTTTGGATTCTCCAATCGTAGATTGACATACCCTTTTTTATCGGTAAAGACCAGTGCTGGTGATTTCTTTTTTTCAGAGGTAGCCATACTTGTCTGTCCACGGTAAGGATGTATATCCACCCTGCCATCTGCTCTCGTGAAGAGGGTATCGCGTGTTTTTAATGCAATTGAATCGCGAAAATTTCTGAATTTTTTCTCTGATAAAGTGAATAGCAATTGATTTTTCTTATAAATAGAATAGGTGGTGGGCTTTTTCTTTTTTTGCTGATAAAATGTAACGGTTGCCCCGTTCAAAGTATGGATGTTGATCGTCGCAAAATGTGATGACATGCCGAGAGTATAAAAACTAGTGGAGAGCGTAACCCCACTCAGCCAACAACATCTGAAAATCCAACGCATGCTGCAAATATAATGTTCCGGTTGTTATCAGAAAGGTAAACTGCCGGTTGGAAGAGATCGGTTACCCTGGAGTCCCCCGCTATGAATCAATAAAATAGATGCTTCCATAGGAAAATAATGCTTGTCTCTGAGTTGCCTGATTGCACAAAATAATTTACCTGTATAGACGAAGTCCAGCGGAAGCCTTTCTTTTTCCCAGGCCTCTCGCATGAATTCTACTACTTCGGGCTGCTGCCTGGCATAACCTCCATAGGGAAAGTGCATGATCTCGGGTAGTCGTTCACAACTAAGTGCCTGTAGATGCTGTTGTATGGTTGGTATGGGTTCCGGCATGTTTTTCAATACTGAAATTCCGAGTATCGTTTGGTGTTGTGCAGCTGCATATTGTATGCCGGCAATCATTGTTCCGGTGCCGCAGGCACCGACAATGTGTGAAAATGGTTGGGTATCTGCAGCAGCTAAAATTTTGGCAGCTCCTAAAACGCCAGGTAATCCATTTCCTCCGGATGGAATAAAATAATCATCGCTGTTTGCCATCTTTCCGGCTGGTAGATTCAGAGTAGCATATTCAACACGTTCCATGAACAACAGTTCCATACCATCATTCATGGCATCTTGAAGAGTAGGGGATAGGTGTTGCGGTTTTTCCCCCCTTATCCATGCCTTACTTTGCAGTCCCGCTTGTCGCGCAGCCCTGGCAGTAGCAACCAGGTGATTAGAATAAGCACCACCTGCAGTGATGATTCTTCGGCAACCTGCTTCCCGCGCGAGTTGAATATAGGGTACCAGTTTATACCATTTGTTTCCGCTGA
Organism: Sediminibacterium sp.; assembly: GCA_046095445.1. Classification (GTDB taxonomy): domain Bacteria; phylum Bacteroidota; class Bacteroidia; order Chitinophagales; family Chitinophagaceae; genus Sediminibacterium. Next base: position 30 of record JBJTJJ010000456.1, on the reverse strand, counting down.
TAACAGGATCTATTTCATCTAATCGCAGCA
>JBJTJJ010000455.1:0-5071 GCA_046095445.1 Sediminibacterium sp. | reverse complement strand
CCCCACAACGGATCTTCACCATACTTGCCGGGGAAAATGCGAAACGTATCGCCAATCCAAGCTTCAGCCATGTTGCAGTCCACAAACGAATTGAATGTTACCCGGGGCGCTGACTTTAATTCAAACCGGGGAGAAAACGCTTCTTCCTGTCGACAGGAAAGCAGGAAACCAATGACAAGCAATGCACCTGCAACAGAGTATCGCATAACAATATTTTTATAAAGAAAGTAAAACGATGTTGCCTAATATTTCTTCAGCTCCTTGATGATGGCACGAACATCGCGATCTATCTTTTCATCAGAGATTTTCTTTCCATAGATTTCAGAAGTGGTCCATCCCTGCCAGATTGCTTTATCAGTACCGGGGTTCATCATACTTAATGTGAGCGTCCCTTCCTTTACCTGACGGGTGGCCGTATTGAACCCCACGAGATTGGAAGGATAAAAAATCGGCACCCAGCGGCGGGTAGCAGGATTAAAAAACCAACTGGTAGTAGGCTGAGAGTAAACGGGCACATTTACATTCTGTTGGGATTGATCAACGACTACGTCAAAAACCAGAAAAACATCGGGGTTGGCATTGTTGATCTTCCACCCATGTTCCTGTAAGTATTTGTCAATGGTTCTTTTAATTTTAGTATCGCGAATGCTGTTCAGATTTCTGCGCTTGGTATCAAGGTTTTTATCGTCGTCGGCATCTGCCCAGGAGTATGTAGATACACTTGTAAGATCGAATGAGTCATCATGTTGGTGGTAGGCGCGCTGAGCGCAGCCGGAAACTAAAACAGCAACCAGGATACAACCGAACAAAGAGGGTAAGAATTTCATAATAATAAGTTGTAATGAAAGCTTATCGCAATGTACAAAAATTTAGCACTCCAAACAATAAGGGAGTTCTAATGACCCTTGTTCTATATCACTAATATTTCTGATATTTAAAGTATGAAAAAAATATCGGTTCTGCTATTCACAGCCCTTCTGTTCCCGTTTTTTCCACTAGTTGGATTTTGCCAATGGAAATTATACCACAATGCAAAAATCTTTACTGCCAACAAAACAAAACCTTTTGCCACAGCGATTGCGATTGCCGGCAATAGAATTATTGCAGTAGGAACTGAATCGGAAGTTAGGCAGCAACTCAAAGGGCCAGGTACCAGCATTGATTGTAAGGGAGGATTTATCATGCCCGGATTACTGGATGCACACATGCATGCACTTTCAGGTGGCAATAACCTCTTATTCGCCAATGTAGAAGATCAGGATCTGACCATTGATCAATTAGTTAGCTATGCAGAAAAATGCTACCTGAAAAAGGAAGGTATGTCGGGTGATGTACTGGTGATTTATGGAATTAACATCACCACCTGGTCACAACTCGAAGAGATTTCAGCGAAGTTCAATAGCGGAATATTTTCTGCGATTCCTTTGGTGTTGAGTGGCTCTGACGGACATACCTCCTGGGCCAATCGTGCCATGATGGAACGGGCAGGATTGAATAAAACATTTCTGTCAAGACAGCCCGCAGATAAACAAATTTATTACGGAAAGGATGCCGCCGGTAATCCAACCGGATTTGTTAGCGAGGAAGGACAAAACATCATTGAGGCAGCTATACCGGTAAAGCCGGGATTGAAAGCTGCCGGCCGAAAAGCCATGGAATATTGTGCCCGATTGGGCATCATCGGCTGGCTGGACCCAAGTGCCGGAAATACCTCATCTGAAAGTTCTTATCATTTAGAGGCTTATCAATGGCTCAGCAAAAACGGATTGTTGAACGCACACATCGCTACAACGCTGGTGGCTGATGCCAATCAACCCGCACAGCCTCAATTGCACAAGTTGGCATTGATGAAAAAGAAGTACACATCAAGGAATCTTGCAGTAATCGGATGTAAAATATTTGCCGATGGTGTGGTAGAACATCCAACTCAAACTGCTGCACTTTCTATTCCCTATACGGGAACCACATCGAAGGGCGTGCTGATGTTCGAACCCGCTTCTTTTGCCCGCTTCGCAACCTTGGCTGACAAAGCAAATTGGTTGGTGCACGTACACGCTATCGGCGACAGGGCAGTGACAGAAACGTTGAACGGGTTTGCATCCATGCGCAAGACCAACGGATATTCGGGAATACTACATACCATCACACATTTACAATTGGTACAACCTGCTGACGCTGTTCGAATGGGTTCACTTAAAATCATGGCTGCATTTCAACTCTTGTGGGCTTTTGGAGATGCCACCACTATTGATATCGTTCAACCCTACATTCACCCATCTTTGTTTCAATGGCAGTATCCGGCCAGGACATTGAAAAATGCCGGAGTAGTTATTGCCGGGGCAAGTGACTGGCCCGTTTCGAGCGCGAATCCATTTCAGGCGATGTACAGAGCAGTAACCCGCAAAGGGCCTAAGGGCGTGCTGGATAGTTCCCAAACTTTATCATTGGAAGATATGCTCTATGCCTATACTTTGCATGCTGCGAAAGCGATGCGAGCAGATAAATCAATTGGCTCTCTTGAAGTAGGAAAGTATGCAGATATGATCAGAGTGGACAGGAACCTGTTGGAAATACCAATCGAAGAAGTAGAAAAAGCTATGGTGTTGGAAACCATTTTCGAAGGAAAGGTAATTTACAGGAAAGCCGGCAACTAGTTATACCAGCGGAACGCTGATGGTCACTCTTGTTCCTGCACCTTCTTCACTATCCAGCAGCAATTCTCCACCAGTCAGTTGAACCCGGTGTTGCATGTTCATTAATCCCAATCCGCCACTTCTTTTTTCCTTATCGGGCATAAATCCCTTACCATTATCTTTAACCTCTATCTGTAGAAGATGTGGCTGATAATGGAATGAAATATCGATGCGGGTAGCACTGGCGTGTTTGAAAACATTTTGCAAACTTTCCTGAATCACACGGAAAAGGATGATCTCTTTTTGATGGCCCATTGGTTGAATAGTCCCTTCACACTGAGTAACCACATCAAAGGATCCGCTTTGCTGTATTCTTTGCGCCTCCTGTTCTACTGAGCCATATAGCCCCAGTAATTTTATCCTGTCACTGCTCATGCCTCTGGCCATATCACGGAGGTCGCGCATGGCCCTGCCGATATTTTCCTGAGCATCAATAATCAACTGATTTTCTGTGCCACCTTTTGCAGCTACCTGGTTCAATTGCATACGAACTAAACTTAAGAGCTGTCCGACATTATCATGTATTTCCTGACTAACATGGTTCAGGGTTTGCTCCTGTACCTTCTGCTGATTGCTGTACAGCTCTCCCAAAATACGTGTATATTCTTCCAACCTGGTTTTAGCCTGACGCAGGGTTGAGGTCATTTTATTGAAGTTGGTAGTTAGTAAGCCGATTTCATCCTGGTACATTACCGGCAACTGTACATTCAAATTATCTGCATTTACTTTTCTAACTGCTCTGAGCACTTGTTTGAGTGGGGTAGTTAGTGTTTTTCTCAGCAGTGAGGGCAATAACACGATAATGATTATGGTAGCACTCAAAAAAATGAGAAAAATCTTTTTTAACCCATCCTGCTGAGCAATGCGCTTGTCAATTTCTTCAGGTAGGGTTGGCGGAAAAAAGATGAGTGTAAATACTGTAAGAAATAAAACTACAGAAACAAAACTATAGCCGGTTATCTTCACCTGGAAGCTGACAAATACTTCTGAAAAATACAAATAAGTAATTATCAGACCAATCTCGCCCATCCAAACAAAACTGAAATAAGTCCAATACCCAATCGTTGAATAAAGTCCATAAATAACACAGATGATCGAGAGGGTAAAAAAGCTGGTGCTGATGGCGGCCAATCTCATATGCGCCTGGTAACCGCTTTTATTGGTTGATTTAAAACTAATGGCCTTTCGAATGGCAATTGAAAAAGTGGCCACATTGGAAATGATTCCCCAAACAAATGAGATTACCTGAAAAGTGTAGGTATCACTTTTGTTGCCAAATTCATTCCAGCCAATTAGTGCCAATAATAAAATGGAGAAGGGCACCATCATCCGCATTACCCATTTTCTCTCCGTATCAAATTTGGGCTCGATGAACTGATAATAAATTTGCAAATTCGCCAGCATTTGTGCTACGAGAACCGGACCATAAATGAATGCGGTTTCAAGTTTATACACCCACGACCCTTCCGTTCCGGGATAGAGACTGAAACGTACCATCTGATCGAGGTACCATATTGAGGAAGCTACATAATTCAGGATTAACCATTTGCGAATGGGTATGACAGACCTGCTTTTAAAAAGAAACCAGGTCATTCCTAATTGGGTTACTGCAATAATAAAAGCGATTGCAGAATGCGTATGTAAAAGAATCCACGAATGCATGAGCCACTATTTTAAGTCTTCAACACTATTGTTCGGTTATGTTACAATTCGATGTAACCCAATTGCTTGCTTTACATTGTCCTCCATCCCAACTCCAACATCCTGAGTGCATTCCCGCTGAAAATTTTGGTGATCTGTTCCTCCGTTAATCTTGCTCTCATTTTTTCCAACAGATTTCCCATCTGTTCATATAAGTAAAGATCCGGCGGCGTATCAGTAAAGCCATCGAAATCCGTTCCAATGGAAATACAACTGAAATCTTTTTTCTCAGTCTGCTCATTAATATCAAAAATGGTTTCTATCACGCAATCAATTCCTGTCAATTCCCATCCCTCGAATTCCGGCAAACGGGTATCAACACCTGTTAGCCACCATCTTTCTATGATAATACCAATCACGCCACCACTTCGCTCAATAGCCAATATGTCCTCGCTGCTTGCACCGTAGTATTTATGGTGACTATATTTGGTTACCCCGGTTTTTTCATGGTACTTTTCATGCAAGGCCCTAGAGCCTCCATGTGAAAAAGTAATCGGTCTTGACTCGTTGGGATGGTTTTTGATCCATTCATCATGGAGTTCATATACTTGCCTGCGTGCAGCATCAGTACTAGGCATAAGGTCAATTATCATTCCGACCTCAAGCATCTTTTTTACTACCTCCTTACCAAGTGGGGATAGCCCCTTGTTCATTTATTCCTGAACAGGATCAGACAC
>JBJTJJ010000454.1:0-2505 GCA_046095445.1 Sediminibacterium sp. | reverse complement strand
ATACTCAGCTTCCAGTAGCCGTTGTCGATCAAGTGTTTTACTGATGCCCCTACTGTATAAGTCCATTGCTTAATTCCGGGATTACTGTTCAGCGCAAATAACTTTTCGGGAGTAGCTTTTTTTGGTGCAGCAAAATTGAATTCGTCGATAGCCCCCACACCTATTAAGGTCAACGTAGTTTTCTTATTGATTCGATGAGTGACTTTGTATTGGAAATCCCAGAAATTAGGCCGAATGGGAAGATCGATGAGTTGAAATAGTAATTGCAGATAACTCCTTCTCGCAGATGCCAAAAAGGTGGTCCTTCCATCTTTACTCAGTGGTCCCTCCAGTGTGGTTGCCAACTCGGTTGCACTAAGTCGAACATTCCCCTGCAGACCACTTTCATTGCCTCGCTTTTGACGAAATTCAAAAACAGAGGACAGGGCATTACCATATCGGGCATCAAATGCGGAAGAACTTAACTTGACATCTTCTAAAAAACTCACGTTAAGGATACCTGCAGGACCACCCGCACTACCCTGAGTAGAAAAGTGATTAATAACGGGTATCTCAATTCCATCTAAAAAATAAACATTTTCATTGGGAGCTCCTCCACGAATGATAATATCATTCCGGAAACCCAATGAAGACCCACCGGTTCCACCTACACCCGGTAAAACCTGAATAACCCTCGAAATGTCAAAGTTTCCCCCGGGATTACTTTTTATTTCCTCGGTGGTTAGTCGCTGAACACTAAGGGGGGTTTCAAGGGTAGCTGCTCTCGCTGACTTCCGGCTACCGCTAGTCACGGTGACTCCCTGCAAAGTTGTAGCAGCAGGTTCCAACTCTATCACAAAATTATTCTCATTACCGCTGGTAACAGGTACATTGAAAAGGGTCTTTTTTACATATCCCAATGCAGATATCTCAATACTATAGGTACCAACCTTGATACCGGAAATTCTAAATTGCCCGATACTATCGGTAATGGTACCGGAACTTGTACCCAACACCTTAACAGACACCCCTGCGACAGTTTTCTGGGAAGACTTATCAATTACATTTCCGGAAACAATACCGGTCGATTGACCAAAAGCACTAAAAAAGGTTAAGGAAAAGAATAGGGTACCTAAGAAGAACTTCATGGGGGGAATATTTTCTACTAAAACAAACCAATCTGTTGAATGTTTAGCTATTTTCATACTTATTTAGCAAACTCACCTATCTGCTACCGGTTTGTAATCCTGTAGCACCATCACCAAATAATGTGTTATGACCAAGTCTACTTCTTTGCTTTTGCTCCTGCTTGTATTTCCCTTCCTGTCAGTCTTTTCCCAAAAGAAACCGCTGGACCATACCGTGTATGACGGTTGGCAAAGTATGGGGGAACGAGGAATAAGTAACAAAGGTCAATGGATCTTCTTTGGAGTAAATGTGCAGGAAGGGGATGGGATGCTTTTTGTAAAGGATTCAAGCGGAAAAACTGTTGCTGAAATCGCAAGGGGGTTTAATGCCGCTTTTTCAGTTGGGCAGGAACACCTGATTTGTCGTATACGGGCTCCATTTGCTGCAACCCGGGAAGCAAAGATCAAGAAAAAGAGACCAGATGAGATGCCTAAAGATAGTTTGGCCATTTTGCATTTAGCAAGTGGTAAGGTGACAAAAATTGCGGCTGTAAAGCAATATGCTCTACCTGAAGCAGGCAACAATGACTTACTGGTGTACTGGCTCGATAAACAAGCTGCAGCCAGAGAAAGTAAACCTGCCCCGGATTCTTTAACCAGGTTGAATCAAATGTTGCGGCTTGCAGATAGTTTATCGAAAGTTTCCGATAGTATCCGGAAAAAAGCAACTGAATTCACTACCCTGGGTATGTCTGCCAGTAAACCCTCCCCGGGAACCGTTAACTCAGGTGCTACTTCCAACAACAATGACATACAGGAAGACGGAACTGATTTGGTAGTTCTTCTGCTGAACAATCAACAGGAAAAGCGGTATCCACAGGTAACTGAATGGCTGCTGAGTAAAAAAGGTAACCTGCTGGTTTATGAGCAAACCAAAAAAGCAGCCAACAGCAATGGAAAAAATTCAATTCATGCTGTACAACTACCAACTATGAATGACCAATCCATTCTCTCAGGTTATTATGATGCCAAATCGTATGTAATAGATGAAGCAGGACAACAACTGGCATTTGTAGCAGAAAGAGATAGCGGCACCAAAGCAGTGCAACGTTTTTATCAACTCTGGCAGTATACTAACGGAAAGGATAGTGCACGTATGTTGGTCAACACAAAAACCCGGGGCGTACCTGCAGGTTACACGGTAGCAGAAAATACATCTTCACGGGGAGACATGGGTTTCAGAAGATCCGGTTCCGAACCATTTTTCTTTAGTCAGAGTGGACAGCGCCTGTTTTTTGGATTATCAGCCATCTTGCCTCCAAAAGATACCAGTTTACCTGATTTTGAAAGGGTGAATGTAGATGTTTGGCACTATCAGGACGATCAGATACAACCCGCA
>JBJTJJ010000453.1:0-2085 GCA_046095445.1 Sediminibacterium sp. | reverse complement strand
AGATTGCTTGTTGTGGTAACGCTGGCTATCTCCAGTAAGCCGGCGAATGTACCGCGAAAACGTTGGTAAGCTCGGTTGGACCAGAGGTCAGCCATCAATTGTATGTCACCACCATAAGAGGAAGTGCTCTGTAATCCATTGTAGGCACCGATAAGCATACCACCCAGGTCGCTCTCGGTTTTCAAACCCTGCTCAGGAGGCAGACTTTGTAACGGAACAATATCAAGGCGCTTTTCACAGGCTGTAATTGACAGCATCAGAGCGGCTACCAGTGAGATTGTAAAAAATTTATTTTTCATAAAATTCATATTAGGTTGTTCGTGATATGATTAGAAACCAACATTGATACCAAACAAAATAGTTTTAGGCTGAGGGGGTGTATAGAAGTCATTACCCTTGGCAATGTTTGAGTCAAATTAGTCAGCATTTACCTCAGGATCCCACAACGGATAGTTGTTGGTAAAAGTCAGGAGGTTCAAAGCAGAAACATATAATCTAACACGCTCCAGTTTCGCTTTCTTAACAATTTTAGAAGGCAGGTTGTATCCAAAGTTAACGGTACGCAGACGTACGAAAGAACCATCAACAATGAAACGGCTGCTGGGCTGATTACCATTACCGAACCAATAGCGAGACTGGGGTACATTGGTAATATCGCCCGGCTTTCTCCAGCGTTTCATTTGATCAGCAGTTTGGTTGTCTTCATAGATCATGTTAGCCATTGAATACTGACCCAAACCATATACATTTACCTGATTTCCAAATACACCATTAAACTGGAAAGAGAGGTCAAATCCTTTATAGCTAAAGTTGTTGGTAACACCCGCAATCACATCCGGATTAGGATCACCCAATGCAACTCTTTGTGCCTGGTTGAACTGTGAATTGCTCAGGATACTACGATCAATCGTACCATCGGCATTTTTCAGGTTGCGGAAGAATTGAGCATCTCCGTTAGCAGGATTAACGCCGGCATATTCAACGCCCCAGAACACGCCCAGCGGTTGTCCCTCCATAGCACGGTTGGGAAGACGGCCGATACCACCTTCAATAATCTGACCATTGATATTAGTTACTCTATTTCTGTTGAAAGCAACGTTCAATGAAGTATTCCACTTCAAGTCGCCCACCAGGTTTTGGGTGTTCAAAACAAACTCAATACCGCTGTTCTCCAGAGATCCGAGGTTGCGCACCACAGAATTAAATCCGGTAGATGAAGGTATGTTTGTACGCAGCAGCAGGTCATTTGTAGTTTTATTATAATAGTCGATTTCACCGGTAATACGGTTGTTGAGGAAACCGAAATCAAAACCGATATCATACTGACGGGTGGTTTCCCATTTCAAATCCGGGTTTCCAATCTGAGAGGGCTCCTGACCACCGACACCGGCATAACCGGCACCACCGGTAAACAATGCCAATTGAGGGAAGTTTCCGATTTCAGCGTTACCTACGATACCATAGCTGGCGCGGAATTTCAGGAAGCTAAGCGGGGTAAATCCACTCAGGAATTTTTCATTAGACAATATCCATCCGGCAGAAATAGCAGGGAAGAAACCGTAACGGTTATTAGCTCCGAAACGAGATGAACCATCAATACGTCCGCTGAATGACAAAAGATATTTGTCCGCATACTTATAATTGGTCCGCAGGAAGTAAGACAAGAAACGAAAATCTGTCTGAGAAGAACTTCCATTAGAGATGGTAGCTGCACTGGCGATCCGCTGATAAGAATTAGAGGGAAAATCCAGACCTTCAACAAAATTAGAACTGTTTCTGGACTGCTGATATTGCATACCCAATGTAGCATTGATATCACTTTTTCCAATGGCCTTCGTATAGTTTAAGTAGTTATTGGTATTGTAGTTAGTAATGAACACAGCTCTGTTAGAACCAACACCACGTACAGCACGGGTCTGGTTTCTTACAGTTTGTGACTGGAAGTATCCTTCTTCTTGCTGAGACATGATATCCATACCAAACTCTGACTGGAAAGTCAAACCGGGCAACAATTTGATGTTAGCATAACCTGTGCTGAAATTTCTGAATGACTCGGCTGAAAATTTTCCATAATCAACAGTAATC
>JBJTJJ010000452.1:0-10404 GCA_046095445.1 Sediminibacterium sp. | reverse complement strand
CAGAAAAAATATCAACAATACTACCCAACGAATAGCCCTTATGACTGCAGTGTTCTCTATCACCACCCAGTGTCAACAATCCACCTTGCTTCAATAAAATATGAGCATCATTGCTGGATTGACCATCTACATCCTGCACCCAGCCATCGGGTGTTGGTGCATTTTTTCGTTGTAACAACTCTAGTTTACCATTGGCAGCAGTAGTAGTGGCAAAATCAGCCACGAAAGGTGGTTGTTCTCCGGCAGGTATGGCTACTGCAACCGGATTAGTTCCCAGCATCTTTTCTTTGGAAAAAGTAGGTGCTACCAACGCACTGGCATTGGTCATGGCAATACCTATCATGTCCTTCTCCAGTGCCAGCATGGCATGGTAACCGGCGATACCAAAATGATTGGAATTTCTAACACTTACCCAGCCCGTTCCACAAAGAGCAGCTTTGTCCATAGCTACCCGCATGGCATAGGGCGCCACTACCAATCCTAATCCTGCATCACCATCGATGACAGCAGTGGAAGGTGTTTCGTGAACCACCTGAATATTGGGTGTAACATTCACCCTACCCGCCTCTTTCAAACGCAAATATCCACGCAAGCGGGCGACACCATGGCTATCAATTCCACGAAGGTCTGCAGTTACCAGAGCGATAGCAGCCGTATGAGCATCGGATGCAGAACAGCCAATGCTTTCGAGCACCCGCTGCACAAAACCGACCAAAGAATCAAATGAATGTGTTGCCAACCTTTCCTGCTGGGTGATTAAAAGGGTGTTGAATCATCGGCACCAACTGCATCTGTAGAAGCGGGTGATGAATACCCGGATGTATTATTGGAATCAGATGAACTGTTATCGCCGGAACGGCTGCCTAAAAGTTGCAGATTGCCTACACGCAGTGTAAGTGATGCACCCTGGCGACCATCCTGTGTTGTATAGGTTCTGATATCCGGCTGTCCTTCCACATAAACCTGCGTTCCCTTTTTTAAATATTGTGCTACGGCAGTGCGTTCCGTCCAGTAAGCACAATCAACCCAAATTGTTTTGTCCTTCGGATTGCCCTGCGCGTCTCTGTCACGCCCTTTTTCGGTGTGGGCTACTGTAAAGTTGATAACTGTTTTTCCGTTTACTGTATTGGTAACCGCATCTTTTCCCAGGTTACCAATTGCCTGCATCCTAACCATAAAATTCAATTTTGGTAAATATCAATAAAATGAGTCAACAAATAACAAGTATTTATTACCATTGGCTGACCCCGCCTAAACAACCCCTTTATTGCTTGGATAAGACCAGGGCTTTTTCAATCGAATTTCGCAACTCGAATAGCGTGTTTGGCCCTAACCCCATGGTTTGAAAGACTACCTTTCCGTCTTTATCCAGCACTGCGTGGGTGGGATATCCTCTGACCCCATATTGATTAGCAATTGCCGATCCGGAGGGAATCTGCTGATAATCAAACGGCATTCCCTTTAAGAATTCTTCTAGCTGGGGCTGGTCATCAAGTGCGATACCTAAAAAAATCACCTCCTTACCTGCAAAATCGCGCGTAAGTCGATTCAATTCAGGTATCTCCTGCCGACAGGGCGAACAATTGATAAACCAGAAATTAAGCACTACGACTTCCCCCTTGAGCTTCGCCAAGTCCATTTTTTTTCCTGCCATAGTTTTGGCAGTGAAGGAAGCCGGTACCGTACCCGTTTTGAAACTATTGCTCTCTGCAGGAGATGGTTGTGCTGCCATGCGCTTTTTGTATAAGGAATCGGGTAACTGAGTTAACATGCCACTTGTACCTGTAGCATTCACTTTGAGCTCATATTTTCCGGATTGAACCAGGTGCATCCATTCGCTGAACTGATATTTTTTCCCGGAGGAGTCGCGCACATCTAATTGCTCGACATCCAGCACAGACACTTTGGGGTTCAGCTTTTCCTGCGCTGCAGTTTGCATCGCCAGACACAAAAAAAATAGAATGAAAAAGTAGGAGCGCATCGCAATAAATTTTGATAAAAGTATCAAATAAATGGTAAGAAAACCCTTTTGCGCCGGAAGAAGTTGCGGCTTTACCAACTCCCGCCTTAATAATACTTATCGTACCTTTGCAGCCAATTTGCACGAATAGCGGAATGAGCAGGAACGGAAAAATATTAGTAGCCATGAGCGGCGGTATCGATAGTACCGTAGCTGCTCTTATGCTGAATGAACAGGGTTATGAAGTAGTGGGTATCACCATGAAAACCTGGGATTATTCCACTTCCTCCCCTTCCTCCAAAGAAACAGGTTGCTGCAACATTGACTCTTTCAACGATGCCAGGCAGGCAGCAGTGCAACATGGTTTCCCCCATTATATTTTAGATATCCGCGATGAATTCGGGGACTTCGTAGTAGAAAATTTTGTGGAAGAATATCTCGCCGGAAGAACGCCAAACCCATGTGTAATGTGCAATACCCATATCAAATGGAGGGCACTCCTGAAAAGAGCCAATGCACTCGATTGTGCCTACATCGCAACAGGTCATTATGCCAATGTACGTCAACACACCAATGGCCGCTATGTGATTAGTAAGGGACTCGATGAAACCAAAGACCAGAGTTATGTGCTGTGGGGACTGGACCAGGAATTACTGAGCAGAACAATGTTGCCATTGGGTAGTTTCAGAAAATCTGCCATTCGGCAGATGGCTGTGGACTATGGCTATCCGGAACTGGCTAAAAAAAGCGAGAGCTATGAAATCTGTTTTGTCCCCGATAATGACTACCGCGGTTTCCTGAAAAGAAAAGTAGATGGACTGGAAGAAAGAGTGAACGGCGGCTGGTTCGTTGACAAGACAGGTAAAAAAATAGGCCGCCACAAAGGATACCCTTTTTATACCATCGGCCAACGCAAAGGTCTCGACATTGCAGTAGGGCATCCGGTATATGTTACAGCGATTGACCCGGACACCAATGTTGTGGTGCTGGGAGATGAAGTGGACCTGAACAAAACCACCATGCTGGTGAATAAGATCAACTGGCTGAAATATGACGGGGTTGCTCCGGGAACGGAAGCTATTACCAAAATTCGCTACAAAGATGCCGGTGCTTTCAGTTACCTCACGCCCGAAGGATCGGGTATACAGGTAGAATTCCCTGAAATGGTGAAAGGCATCGCTCCCGGTCAAAGTGCCGTCTTCTATGAAGGTGACGATGTGATGGGTGGCGGCATCATCCAACGCAGTTAAACTACCGCGCATCATCCAATCAAATCTTTCTTAGCAAAGCTCCGAACATCGTATCCGCTTGTAACTGGTAACCCTTCATTACTTTCTGCGATACCAATTCCATTCCCGATTCCTGCATTATCCAGGATACCATCTCTTCATTTTCTTCCCGGAAAGCTGAACAGGTGATGTACAAAAGATAGCCTCCCTGTTGCACCAGCGGATGTACATGTGTTACAATCGCCTGCTGGCGTTCGGTGTAATCACGGATATGCGCCTCAGTGAAAAAACGGATATGCTCCGGCGTACGTCCCCAGGTACCACTGCCACTGCAGGGTACATCACAAATGATGAGTTGCTGTTGCGGCAGGCGGGGAATGTTTCTGGTGAGATCAACTTCAAGTTTAGTATAATTTTTCCTGCCTGCTCTCGCTAACCGTTTGTCCAGATTGACCAAAACGGAGGTTCGAATATCGGAAACCGTTAACTCAATATTTTGTATGTGGTCGAGCGCCAACAAAGACTTCCCGCCACTGGCGGCACAACAATCCCATACCCGACGGGATGCATCTCCTTTCCACTGAATCAACTCAAAAAATCCTGCGATTTGTTGAGAACTCAAATCCTGAACTACCACTTCCCGATCAAGTTCCAGCAATTGATCAACCTGTGTAGTATTGGCAACTGCAATAGTATCGGCCTCCCTATAGGTAGTGCTAATACCTGCTGATTGCAATTTTTTTTCAACACCGGCTTGATGTCCCGGTCGGATGCGCAGGAAAAGATGCGGCTGTTTGAGATGACTGAACGTAAATGCGGTAGCATCAATCTCAGCTGAAAGATGCGTTTGCAGCGGAAAAATTTGTTGTGCATGGAAATGCGGCATCCATCTTTGCACCCAATCCAATTTTTCTTCAGGCGATAGATGAAAAGGGTTCTGCCATTCGGCAGGAAGAAGAAAAGCAATGGATGATTCAGGACCGAAAAGAAATACTACAATCTGCCAACATTCATCGGAAGAACATCCTTGTGCAGCCAGTCCAAGCCGAAAATAACCATAACAAAGAGAGGTGATTTGCTTTCTGTCTGTGCTGCCGTGTTTTTTGTGGACAGCGAAATACTTTTTAAGAAAGGCAGACAATGGTTCTTGTCCGTTATAAATACCCACTAATTCACGTGCAGTCTGCAAGTAGCTGTACCAACGCTTACCCGCCGGATTATTTGGATGGTTGGGGGTTGGCAACATGCAAGTGAATTATAGTTCGAGTAGTGACTGGACAGGGTCCTTGCCGATCAAAAGACGAGAAGGATTTTCCAGCAATTCTTTTACCCGCACCAGGAAGCTTACACTTTCCCGACCATCAATGATGCGGTGGTCATAACTCAATGCGATGTACATCATAGGAAGAATCACCACCTGACCATTGACGGCCATGGGGCGCTCCTGAATTTTATGCATACCCAAAATAGCGCTTTGAGGAATATTGATGATAGGTGTGCTCATCAGACTACCGAATACACCTCCATTGGTGATGGTAAAAGTTCCACCCTGCAGATCTTCGGTTGTAAGCTTACTATCACGTGCCTTACCTGCTAACTCTATTACCTTTTTCTCAATGTCTGCCATGCTAAGACTCTCAACATTTCTGATAACAGGAACGGTCAATCCGCGGGGGGTACTGACAGCAATGCTAACATCAGCATAATCATGGTAAATAATTTCATCGCCATCTATGGAGGCATTCACCGCAGGCCACTCTGAGAGTGCTATGGCACAGGCCTTGGCAAAGAAACTCATGAGGCCAAGATTAACCCCGTGTTGTTCTTTGAATTTGTCTTTGTACTCTTTTCTGATGGCCATGATGGCTGTCATATCCACTTCATTGAAAGTGGTGAGCATGGCAGTAGAATTTTTTGCTTCCACCAATCGGCGGGCAATGGTCTTGCGTAAGTTGCTCATCTTCTCTCTGCGCACTTGACGCGTATTCAACTCTACGCCAGCAAACGCTTTCTTTCCGGGTTGCTGTAAGGCCGTGAGCACATCCTGTTTTACAATTTTTCCATGAGGGCCTGAGGGCTGAATCGTGCCGGCATCTAACTGATGAGAGGAGATGATAGCAGCAGCAACCGGTGTTGCCTTGGCTGCAGATGAAGCAGCCGCCGGAGCAGTTGTTGTAATGGGTGCAGCTGCCGGTTTGGCTTCAACCGCAGGAGTTGCAGGAGTTTCGCTGGCTGCAGGACGTTCCGCTGTTTCATCAATGCGTGCCACCACATCACCAATGCGGAGACTATCTCCGGCATTCGCCAGGTGCTGCAAAACACCCGCCTGCTCTGCATTCACTTATAAAGTAGCTTTTTCACTTTCCAGTTCTGCGATGACTTCATCTCTTTCAACCCATGCGCCGGCGTGCTTCGTCCATTTCAGTAAGGTCACTTCGCTGATGGATTCTCCGATGGATGGTATTTTAATATCTATCATAATTCGTTGTTTCTTTTAGTTCACTCAAATACTGAATGCGGTGGAAATGATTTGTGCTTGTTCAAGGGCATGAATCTTAGCATAACCGGTGGCTGTTGCTGCACTGGCATTGCGACTGATAACGCCGAATTCAAATGATCTCAGGTTGGCTTGTAGGAAAGTAGCAGCCCCCATGTTTTGTGGCTCTTCCTGTACCCAGAACCAGGTAGCTGCGTGGTATTTCCTGTGCAACTTTTCCAGTTGGTGCTGGGGAAGTGGATGAATCTGTTCCAGGCGAACAATTGCTATGTCTTTTCGTTGCTCTGTTTTTTGCTTTTCCAGCAACTCAAAATAAATTTTTCCGGAGCAGAGAATCACTTTACGGATCAAATCAGGATCTGTTACCTGCTCGTCATCTATTACTTCCCTGAAACGTCCTTGTGCCAATTCTTTCAGCTGGCTATAAGAACCGGGGTTGCGGAGATTGGCTTTCGGAGAAAAATTGATGAGGGGTTTTCTGAATGGCCATGTCAACTGACGACGCAGTGCATGGAACAAGTTGGAGGCAGTAGTTATATTGGTAACCACTATATTCAATTCAGCACACAACTGCAGGTATCTTTCCATACGACCGCTGCTGTGTTCCGGACCCTGACCTTCATAACCATGGGGCAAGAGCATGACCACCCCACTCTGGCGCTGCCATTTCTGTTCACCCGCAGCTAGGAACTGATCAATGATGGTTTGTGCCCCATTGGAAAAATCACCAAACTGCGCCTCCCAGATAACCAATGCATGTGGATTGGCCAGGGAATAGCCATATTCAAATCCCAGTACACCAAATTCACTCAGCAAAGAATTATAGATGCGGAATTTCTGCTGCCCTTCCTCCAAATGATTCAGCCGATTGTGGCCTTTATTGGTTTGTTCATCCCGCAGGATGGCATGACGGTGACTAAAGGTTCCGCGCTGCACGTCTTGTCCGCTCATGCGAACTATCTTTCCCTCGGTCAAGAGAGAACCATACGCTAACAACTCTGCAGTTGCCCAGTCAATCTTTTTTTCTTCTTCCAGCAACTTCAATTTTTCCTGGATCAGTTTTTCTACTTTTTTTAATGGCTTGAAATCTGCAGGCCACTGCATCATCCGCTGAAAGTGATGCAATAATTTATCTTCAGGAACACCTGTCTCCGGTGAAGCAATGAAATCATGGGCATGTGCTTTGCGGAGCGTTTTCCAGGCAAGTTCAGGCGCCTGATAAGTATAGGGAAGCGGATGTTGCTTTACTTCATCCAATCGCTCCTGCAAGTCAGACCAGAATTTCTTTTCCATGTCTTTAGCAAGTTGCTGCGCATCTTCTGTTCCACTTTGCAGAAGGAAAGAAGTATAGGTCTCGCGGGGATTCGGATGCTTCTCAATCAGCGAATAGAGCTGTGGTTGGGTATATTTAGGATCATCTCCTTCGTTGTGTCCATGTTTGCGGTAGCAAACCATATCGAGGAAGATGTCGCTGTTGAATTTGTTGCGGTATCGGGTTGCAATCTCGGCACATTTAACTACTGCTTCTACATCATCACCATTCACATGCAATACAGGTGCCTGAACCATAGCAGCTATGGAAGTACAATAATCAGCGCTGCGAGCGTCATCAAAGTCAGTGGTAAAACCAATCTGGTTATTGATCACAAAATGGATGGTACCACCGGTGTAATATCCCCGCAGATGACACATCTGAAGAATTTCATACACGATGCCTTGTCCGGCAACAGATGAATCACCATGTATCAATACAGGTAGAATTTTATCAAAATCGCTGTTATATAAAACATCTGCTTTTGCGCGGGCAAATCCGAGCACAACCGGATCCACAGCTTCCAGGTGAGAGGGGTTGGGCATCAATTTCAGGTGCATAGTTTTTCCGGAGGGCGTTGGCACATCACTTCCGTAACCCATGTGATACTTTACATCTCCGCTGCCCATGGTCTGATCAATCTGTGCAGTACCTTCAAACTCACTGAAAATTTGCTGATAGGTTTTTCCCATGATATTCGCCAGCACATTGAGTCGACCTCTGTGCGCCATGCCAAGCACTACCTCTGCCACTTCCTGTTCTGCCGCCACATTGATGATGGTGTCTAATGCAGCGATAGTCGTTTCCCCCCCTTCCAGTGAAAAACGTTTCTGACCGATGTACTTGGTATGAAGAAACTTTTCGAAAATGACACCTTGATTTAATTTTTCGAGTATGCGCTTTTTCTTTTCCAGTGGAAGTGAATGGGCGAACTCTCTCTCCATTTCATGAGTTAGCCAATCAACTTTTTCCTGATCACTGATGTATTTGAATTCTATTCCAACATGCGTTGCATAAGTTGTCTGTAAGTGTGCCAATATATCCCGCAAGGTTGCTCCGGGCAAACCAACCAAATTACCTGCGAAAAACACCTTGTCCATATCCCCCTCACCGAGTCCGAAAAAGGAAAGATCGAGATTGGCGCCTCTGTCCTTTCTGGGTCTGATGGGATTGGTCTTGGCAATGAGATGACCTTTATTTCGGTAACCGAGTATAAGCCTGTAAACAGCAATCTCACGGGGCAAATCGATTTCTCCCACGGGAACAGCTGGCAGTGGTACAGAAGTAGTTTTCTGTGGAGCTACTCCGTTAGAAACAGCAAAATCGAACCCCTCGAAAAACCTGCGCAAATCGGGGTCTGTTTTTGCAGGATCCTGCAAAAATTCCCGGTATAAACTTTCTATGTAAGAGGGGTGTGAGTGGGTGATATAAGAGAAGTCTTTCATGATTCGGACAGCCCATAGATGGACGGGTGGCAAATATCGGTCAAGTATTGCATTTTTAATGGACGAAAAGAGGATAAAATGATAGTTTAACAGGCGTTTTTTGGATTTTTTTGGGGTTTAATTTGATGAAATCGTGTCTAATCACTAACTTTGCCGTCCGAAAAAAGAAATCATGGCTAATCACTCAGCTACCAAAAAAGACGTAAGACAGGCCTCTAAACGCCGGGAAAACAACCGTTACTACGGTAAAACTACCCGCAACGCCATTCGTGAATTAAAGACAAAAGAAGGCGACGGCGCTTACGCAAAAGAATTACCCGGTGTTGTATCTATGATCGATAAATTGGCAAAAAGAGGTGTTATTCACAAGAATAAAGCTGCCAATATCAAGAGCAAACTGGCCAAAAAAGCTGCTGCGACTAAATAAGACATCTATTAACTGCTTATACAGAAACCTCGCCTTTCAGGTGGGGTTTTTTTATGGATAGGATGCTACCGGTGAAGTCCTGCCGAATAAAAATTCAGTTACCTTCGCAATCATGACAGAAAAAATTCTGATCCTTGATTTTGGCAGCCAATTTACCCAGCTGATAGCCAGGGCTGTTCGGGAAGCCAATGTCTATTGTGAGATCATCCCTTACCACCAATCTTTTTCCGTTGACAGCTCCCTGAAAGGAGTCATCCTGAGTGGCTCACCCTTCAGTGTCAACGATGACAAATCACCCCGGGTAAATCTGAGTAATTTATTGGAACAGGTGCCCGTATTGGGAATTTGTTATGGGGCACAACTGTCTGCAGCCCTGCTGGGCGGAAGGGTAGACAAATCCAACAAAAGAGAATACGGAAGGGCGGTGATGCAAATTACCCTGCAAGACCGACTGCTCCATGAGTTGCCGGAACAATCACAGGTATGGATGAGCCATAGCGACTCCATCGCGATTTTACCGGAAGGATGCGATATACTCGCAGCCACCGAAAGCATCCCTGTTGCAGCCTTCCGCAAAACAGATACCCCACAACCCTTATACGGCCTGCAATTTCATCCGGAAGTATATCATTCCGTTCACGGCAAACAGATTTTGAAAAATTTTCTCTACGCCGTTTGTGGCTGTTCCGGTTCATGGACCGCCGCTCACTTCATTGATGAAACAGTAGCACAGCTCAAGGAGAAAATCGGAAATAAAAAAGTGATCATGGCACTGAGCGGAGGAGTGGACAGTACAGTGGCTGCTACCCTCATCAGCCGTGCCGTTGGGGATAACCTTTTTGGAATATTCGTTGACAACGGACTTCTCAGGAAAGATGAATTTGAACAGGTACTGACCACCTACCGCCAACTGCACCTCAACGTGAAAGGCGTTGATGCCCGCGATTATTTTTATGCACGACTGGCAGGAAAAACAGACCCGGAAGAAAAAAGAAAAATCATCGGCAGATCCTTCATCGAAATATTTGATAAGGAAGCACATCTGCTGACCGATATCAGCTACCTCGGACAAGGAACCATCTATCCCGATGTCATTGAGAGTGTTAGTGTTCACGGACCTTCCGCCACCATCAAATCACACCACAATGTGGGCGGACTTCCGGATACCATGAAGCTGAGTTTAGTAGAACCCCTTCGCTTTCTATTCAAAGACGAGGTAAGAAGAGTAGGACTGGAATTGGGCATCCCCGAAGAAATGATCAATCGCCATCCCTTCCCCGGTCCGGGTCTGGCCATTCGCATCCTGGGAGAAGTGACAGCAGACAAAGTAGCGTTGTTGCAGGAAGCCGATGCCATTTATATCAATGGTTTAAAAAAGCACGGACTCTATTCTTCTGTCTGGCAGGCCGGTACTATCTTGCTGCCTGTGAAAAGCGTGGGAGTGATGGGAGATGAAAGAACGTATGAATACACCATCGCCCTACGGGCTGTTACATCTGTCGATGGAATGACAGCAGACTGGGCACACCTGCCA
>JBJTJJ010000451.1:0-4098 GCA_046095445.1 Sediminibacterium sp. | reverse complement strand
GCGTAATATATAGTGATGCTGCAGATAAAGCAGCTCGATTCATTATGAATTGCAACCAACAGAAAATTCCTTTGGTATTTTTTCAAGATGTATCTGGATTTATGGTTGGTAGTAGATCAGAACAAGGCGGAATTATAAAGGATGGTGCCAAAATGGTTAATGCTATGGCTAATTCAGTGGTACCAAAGTTTACATTTATTGTTGGCAATAGTTATGGGGCCGGGAACTACGCCATGTGCGGAAAAGCATATGACCCCCGTCTTATCTATGCCTGGCCTACTGCTCAAATAGCTGTGATGAGTGGTTCGGCCGCAGGTAACACATTGCTTCAAATACAAGAAGCTGCTTTAAAAGGAAAGGGAGTAGCCACTGGGGCGGAAGAAAAAAAAGAACTATTGGATAAGATTTTGAAACAATACAATGAACAATTAAGTCCTTACTATGCAGCTGCCAGGCTTTGGGTAGATGGTGTAATTGACCCTGTCGAAACACGAAAAATAGTGAGTATGGGAATAGAAGCAGCCAATCATGCTCCTATTACTGAACGCTACAATGTGGGGGTTATTCAAACCTAAGCTGGTGTGCCAATATTTTTATCAATGCAGGCACTTGACCCCTTTTCAACCTATACGTACGCTCTAACAGCTTATTTTTCAATCTTTCTGTACATTATCCCGCCATATACGGAATATGGCAGTCCATTCATTTCTTCTTTCATTATGCATCCATGGGGTTCCCTATAACACCAATATCATGTTTTTGGTCAGATAAGGAGTACAACATATAAACCGAATATCACAAAAAATGAATCTTTCTTTTTGATAAACTGAAGTGGCCTTACATAGTTCAGGAATATAATCTAAATCTACCCTAGAACTATTTTGTATCTCCACAATTCGCGTGTATATAGCATCCAATGAACGAAATATGTTATTGCAAAAAATCATTCTTATCTGCCTCACAAGATTAATAGTTTTGTTGAATTATTGATAGGCATGTCAATGTACTATGCTGATAAAAAAGCCATGCATTGTAAAATAGATGATTATTAAATCCACTTTTCAATTGCATGTGCTGATTTTTCATAATCGTCGTCTAGCATCAAGTCATGCGATCCACCTTCTATTATTGTCAGTTGGGCATTGTAGTGATTAGCTGTACGTTCAAGTTCACGTATAGTGATGAGTCTATCTTTTGAACCACCTAAGACTAATATGGGTATTGTAGAGGTGTGTGATAAAGGGACAAACAAACCTAGATAAGCTTTAAATGATTCAGCACACATTCGATGCGAATATCGTGCTGCGAGTATAGTCTTATTGAACATCAAATGAGGATATTGTTTAAAGGCACCCAGCAGATTTCTAAAAAGTAAATGAGGAATTACACCCGGATATCGAAATATCACGCGAAGACTAGCTAATAAGGCCCCGGAGGGTGGTACCGATGACATTAAAACAGCCTTTTTGCAGCATCCTTTCTTTAAAAAATGTTGTAAAATCATTCCACCCATGGAGTGCCCAATAATGATGGGCGGTTCATCTAATTTTTCTACCACGTTCTGAAGTGTCTGGACATAATCGCCGAGCGAAAATGAAATACGCTTTGTACTCCCTTCTGTATCATGCCCGGGAAGATTGAATTGAATACACTTAAAACCCTGCTGCTCGAAATAAGGTATAAAATACTCCTCCCAGCACCAAGAGCCGTGACACATACCATGTACAAAAACAATCGTTTCTTTCATGATACGGGGATTTTACTGACGTAGTTAGCTGGAAGATGTTTTTTCAATTGTTTTACAAATAAATGGAAGTCCACCGTAATTGTATGCCGTGGTGTTTTGATTTGTTGTAAATGAGGATGTGTTACTTCTCTTTGGCATAATTCTGTAATATTTTGGGGTCTTTGCCAAAGTCCTTTAATTGCCCTCGCCGCTATCTTACTTTGCAATTCAGCTCCCGGCCAAATGCAACCGAGCGGCTGGAACATCCCCACAAAAAAAAGATTTTCATATTTTTCATGCAGCATTTTTAAGTATAGAGGCACATCCCCTTCACTATAATTCAAGAAATCTTTCCGGAAAAAGGGATGTTCTAAAATATAACCAGTGCATGCGATGATTGTATCAAATTCCTCCACAGTGCCATCCTTGAAATGCACATGCTTCCCTTCAAAGTGATCAATATCTACTTTGGGGAAGATTTTGCCATGCCTTATTTTGTATAAAAGTTCCTCGTTTACGGTGGGGTGGGTTCCCGTGATAGCATGTTGTGGTTCTTGAAGTCCGTAATTTTTATTTGATCCAGAGAAGATTTTGACGGATAATTCGGATAAGAAAAATTTCAACTTAGTGGGTAAAAATGCTAGCCGGGATGCCACTATATCACTCGGTTTGCCAAATAAAAATTTTGGTACAATTCTATACCCTCTTCTCCAGCTTAAACTTGTCTTCATGCTGACACGACTGGTTTCGACTGCAACATCACATGCAGAATTTCCACCACCAATTACAAGTATTCGTTGATCTCTGAACGGCTCTGCCTTTTTGTATTCGTGTGAATGCATCATTTTTCCTGTGAACTCACCTGGATATTGCGGCATTCTTGGCAGCCAGTGATGACCATTACAAACAACTAAATGTGTAAAATATTCCGTTTTTTCAATACCGTTCTTCTCAGTTTTTATAACCCAGTTTTTTGCTTCGTCTAATTCGCAAGATTTCACTAAAGTTTGGAATTGAATATGAGGATATAATTTAAAATGATCAGCATATCCCTGAAAATAGTGTCTTAATTGATCATGCGAAGGGTAATCAGGCATCCCTTTTTCGAAATCATCAAAGGTAAAATCTTCATATTGTGAAAGGGTTTTAGAACTAATAATGTGCGTGGTTTCGAACACACTCGAGTGCCCGATATGCTCACTATAGACCCAGTTTCCTCCTACTTGCGTATTCAATTCATAACAAACTGTATCTAACCCTTGATCTATCAAATTTTTCAGAGCAGTTATACCGGAGGGACCTGCACCAATAACACAAACTTTCGTCATACAAAATACTTTTATCAAATATAAAAATAGTCCTTCATGTAGAATCGATTAAAAAAGGCCGGAATTTAACCCTGGCTGAGCATCGAAATCTTTGAAAAGGGTTGAACCCTTGTAGAGTTCTGGCAGAATAAAGCTATCATTTACGCTTTAAAGTAAATCCTTGATTTTTTTGGCAAGAATGTGGCCTAGTGGATCAATTCCCCGCATGTATCGACAATCTCTAGTGTGGTAGTGTTGTAATGAATGCGCGCCTCTGGCCACTCTTGAGCCATTTCTCATAATGCATTGCATCTAACTTAGCAGCGAAATCCTTTTGGAAAATAAGCCGCCAGGGACGATAGCGAGCTGTCCACTCTTTCCCTAGCTCATTATGACTTTTTAGCCGCTCTATTAAATTTGCTGTAAAACCGGTATAGTGTTTCTCTGCTATATCAGAGTACAATACATAAACGATAAAGGACATAACACAACTTATTAAACCCCCAAGATAACCCGAGTGCTTGGACGAATCACCTCTAAATAAAAATCAGGTGAATTATTTGCGTTAAATACCCAATAAACACTGCAAATGATACAGGAAATACAGCGGTATTATCGACCTAGTAATAACTATAATAATAAAGCCTGCCATTTTCATGACAGGCTTTGTAGCGAGATCGGGAGAAATATCTAACTTGATAATTAATGATATGAAAATGCTATCTTATTGATTTTCAATAGAATATCCCCAAATAATTCCAGCGACGCTCAAAGAAGCAGACTTATTTATTACACATGGTGGTTTGGGTTCAATTAAAGAAGCTATTTTCTGTTAAATACCTATGTTGGTATATCCACTAGACTTAACTTGGGACCAAATGGGAAATGCTCAAAAAACTGAGTTTCACCAGATAGGAATAAGTGGAAACTTTAAAAGTGATGGCTTGAAGGAAATCGAAGATAAAATATTGAAATTATTGAGTAATACTGTTTACAAACAGAATATTAAAGTTTTATCCGAAAAGTGTAGTTCAGTAAAAACTCACACTACAATCCTTAATTTTA
>JBJTJJ010000450.1:0-3840 GCA_046095445.1 Sediminibacterium sp. | reverse complement strand
ACAATCTGCGTAATGTCTGCTAATTCTTCAGCCGTAGGGTTAAAGTTTACGGTTGTATCTGCCAGGAACAAAGGTCCTTTTTTCGTAAGCAAAAGATACATGCCAGCAATCTTCTTTACACCTTCCTCTGTACCTATGATTTGAAGTGCCGGCCGAATAGCTTCAACATAATTTTTAGTAAGGCCACTTAACATCGCATCTGCATCTCCTGTTTCCACCATCATGCAACCAAAATGATTCCTGTCTTTCATCAACTTGACACTCTCGTAATGGTTCACACCTTTGCGCTGTCGCTTTTTGAAAAAGAGTTGACCGTAGAATTCTCTTTTAGCTTCTTGTTCATCACTGCGAGGATCAATGATTGGAATATCAGCCAGATCAATGTTATTCTCGTCAGCAATTTTTGCAATTTTAAGAGGGTCTCCCAATAAAATCGGGTAAGCGACACCTTCATCATAAAGTATGCTGGCAGCTTTTAATATTTTCTGGTTATCTGCTTCTGCAAACAACAATCGCTTGGGATCTCTTCTCGCCTTGTTACCCAGCACACGCATCAACTGATTGTCGAGACCGAGGCGTTTATTCAATTCAACTTCATAGGCTTCTTTATCAGTGATCATTTTTTGAGCCACGCCACTGTCCATTGCTGCCTGTGCAACAGCAGGCGCAACAGCTGATAGCAGACGTGGGTCTAGTGGTTTGGGAATGATGTATTCGGGACCGAAAGCCATGTTCTGTTGATTGTATGCCATGTTCACGATATCAGGTACCGGTAACTTGGCGAGTCCGGCAAGGGCATGGACGGCAGCCAGTTTCATGGGCTCATTGATCTGAGTAGCACGAACATCCAGTGCGCCACGAAAGATATAGGGGAAGCCCAGTACATTGTTCACCATATTCGGATAATCAGACCTTCCGGTTGCCATAATAATGTCCTTCCGAACAGAAGTAGCGAGTTCATAGGTAATCTCAGGATCCGGATTTGCCATGGCGAAAACAATTGGATTTTTCGGCATCGATTTTATCATATCAGTTGTAACGACATTGCCCACACTCAGTCCTAAAAAAACATCTGCCTCCTTCATAGCTTTATCCAGGGTCCAATCTGCTTTTTCCACCACATACTTACGCTGTATTTCACCCAGGTCTGTTCTTCCATTATGTATAACACCATCCTTATCAAACAAGATAAAATTACTATAGCGAGCACCAAGGGCAACATATAGCTGAACACAAGCCATAGCAGCAGCACCTGCACCATTTACTACGAACCTTACCTTTTCTATTTTTTTCTTCTGTAACTCGAGAGCATTCAACAAAGCAGCGCTGCTAATGATGGCAGTACCGTGTTGGTCATCATGCATCACCGGGATGGTCATCTGTTCCCGCAATTGTTTTTCAATATAAAAACACTCGGGGGCTTTGATGTCTTCCAAATTTATTCCACCAAATGTTGGTCCTAGTGACTTTACAATCTGAACAAATTTATCAGGGTCTTTTTCGTCAATTTCGATATCGAATACATCGATGTCGGCAAATATTTTGAAAAGTACTCCCTTACCTTCCATCACGGGCTTACTGGCAGCAGGCCCGATATCGCCCAGACCCAGCACAGCTGTTCCATTGGTAATCACAGCAACCAGGTTACTTTTTGCTGTGTACTTATATACATCCTCCGGGTTGGCGGCAATCTCTTTGCAGGGTTCAGCGACACCGGGACTATAAGCCAATGATAGGTCTCGTTGTGTTTTGGCTTCCTTGGTAGGAACCACTTCAATTTTGCCGGGTCGGCCGCTGGCATGGTATTCCAGTGCCTGTGCCCTGCGTAATTCTGCTTGTTTAGCCATTTGGGGGTATTTCAGTCACCAATGATTATTACGAAGTTATCACTTGTAGTTAAAATATGGGCATTAATTTGACTGCCTGATTATCAGTTATTGAGAGGTTGAACGGTTGCTCCCAGTAAAGCCATTGTTCCCATGCCAATTTCAATTGCCTGCTCATCGATGTTGAACAAAGGTGTATGCACCTGGTGAACAATTCCTTTGGATTCATTTCTAACGCCAAGTCTAAAAAAACAGCCGGGGATTTGTTGGGAATAATACCCAAAATCTTCCGCTCCCATCCTCATTTCAGTTTCAGATACATTTTCCTTCCCTAAAAAGTCAGCCGCCATCTCCCAGACTTGTTCCGTAAAAGCCGGATGATTGTCAACTGCAGGATAGCCGACATCAATATGAATATCCACTTCCGCACCCATACCCTCCACCAATGACTTGGTTTGCTTCTTTATTAACTCATGTGCCTGATAGCGCCATTTTTCATCCATAGCCCTGAAAGTTCCCATCAATTTTACTTCACTGGGAATAACATTGGTGGTATGCCCTCCCTGGATAGAGCAGATAGAAAGTACAGAGGGTGTTAGGGGATTGTTGTTGCGGGAAATAATTTGTTGCAAGGATACAACTAGGTGTGATGCAATCAGAAGGGTGTCTGCTGTGAGATGAGGTGCTGCTGCATGCCCCCCCTTTCCACGAATAGTAATGTAAATTTCATCAGCACTTGCCATCACCCTTCCTTTACGAAAACTTAGTTGTCCGCAAGGTAATCCGGGGTGTACATGTAATGCGATGATACCTTGTGGAGCAGGATTTTGAAGAACTCCATCGCGAATCATATAACTAGCTCCTCCGGGATTTTTCTCTTCGCCGGGTTGAAATATCAACTTAACTGTTCCCGACCAATGACTGCGTAATTCAAAAAGGATATGAGCTGCACCTAATAATATAGAAGTATGAACATCATGTCCGCAGGCATGCATTACACCCGGATTCAGTGATCGATAAGTAACGTCGTTTTTTTCTTCGATAGGAAGAGCATCCATATCTGCACGAAGCGCAAGTATTCGACTGCTGGGATTATTTCCCTCTATGATTCCAACAACCCCTGTGGAAGACATCACCTGGAAAGGGATACCGATTTTTTTTAGCTGTTCCTGCACATAGGCAGATGTCTGTACCTCCTGATAACTAAGTTCCGGGTGAGCATGCAGGTGTCTTCTTACTTCGACAAAAGAGGGAGCAAGTTGATGGGCAAATTCTTTGATTTGTGTGGCCAGCATGTTCATGGTTCAAGGTTCAATTCATCCTCCCTGGGATTATACTCTACTGCATCATCAACAATATACACTCCTCTGGGATAAAATTTATTTAGCTGCAACTTCAGCAATTCAGCATCTTCTTTTTTAATGAAATTTCCAATGCGTACTTTAAAGTTAGGACTCTGATAAATAATATATGACTTATGGTCGGGGAAATTAGTCAACAATTCTCCCTTGATACGAAAGGCCTGATCTCGCTGGTTGGTGCTGATTACCTGAATTCTAAATCCACGGTACAAGCCATTTCCAGCCATCATTGCCTGTTTTTTGTTGACAATCTTCTGCTTCTGACTAAAAACTTCTAGTCGAGGATCCTGGCCTACTATAATTGTATCGGGAACGGCTGCAACTGCCAGATGAGAACTACAGCAGCAGAAACCAAGCAAAAGAAAATGAATGAATAAATTTTTCATGCCACTGAAGAGATTAATAAGTTGATGGTGTGGAATTAGTTCCTGAAACAATGGCAACACTTGCACTGCATCCTAATCTATCAGCGCCTGCCAGTACCATTTTTTTTGCTTGTTCATAATCACGAATTCCACCTGATGCTTTTATTTTTACTGCAGAAGGTAAATGTTGGCGAAATAAACGAATGGCTTCCTCGGTAGCACCTCGCTCTGAATATCCGGTAGATGTCTTTAAAAAATCGATGCCTGCTGCTCCATAAATATCACAAC